>NZ_ATUL01000003.1:0-181553 GCF_000420185.1 Thioalkalivibrio sp. ALR17-21
CGATCGCCTCCTGTTCCGCTGTGAGCGTCGTGTGCATCGTCTTCGGACGATGGGTCCGGTCTTCCACCTCGGTGCGCCGGCGGCGCCACTTGCGCACCGTCATGCGACTGATGCCGTAGCGCCGGGCCAGTTCCGGGTCGCTGACGCCGGCCGGCGCCTCCTGCAGTTCCTGCCGGATCCGGGGTGTGGTGCGGGCGTTGGAATGGATGGTACTCGCCATGCGGTCAGCCTCCCGTTCGCTCATCGGGCACAATACTCATCCACTCCCGGGCATGAAACAGGGGTGCCTTCTCTCGCGGTATGCAATCAGGCGTGACCTGACATTTAGCCATGATCCGATCATGGCTAAACTGTCGGAGCAGAAGCCACCAGAGAGAGGGGCGGTGCCGCGAGGCTCAGGTGATACACAGACTCTGTATATCCCCAATATAACAGATTCTGTCTAATCTACTGTTATAAACCATAGGAACCCTCGGTGATTGACTGGAAAATCTCGATCAGTGCAGTCTTGGTAGGCCTACTGGGTTTATGGCTAGGTCATAGACTCACGACCAGCAGGAGTGAAGGAGAGAACTATCGCAATAAGGTGAGGGCGTTCAAAGAGCTTTTGGTTCCATTCCTTCGAGAACTAGAGTCTCAAGATGCCCATCCGACAACTCTGGTTACACAGCATTTTCCAGAGCATGACGAGGAAGCTAGGAAGCTTATGGTTCATATGCCAAAAGGAAAGCGGCAGAGATTTTCTAAGCAATGGCAGAAATACGCTGATCTCTACAAAGAGAAGCAGTCCCAAGGGGTATTGGGCCTGATTGCCACTGAGGTTGATGACATTGAAAAGGCATCACCGGGAGCTTCTGGTTCCTCAGAGTATATTTATCAGCAAACTGCTAAGCGAAGAGACAAAGTTCGCCAGGTAGTTCAGGATGCCCTTGATGTTTTGTGAGTGGTTTATGACAAGGCCAGGCACGGCGACGCCTACTACATTTCGGCTTCGCCTCCATTTCGTAGCCGCGCATGCTGGCTGGCGTTACAAATTGCAGGAGGCATCGTGATAGTCATCTATGGAATCAAAGAACACCTTAATCCGGTCAAGGCTCAGCTCTCCGAAGTCATTCACGGATGCATGCAGTCCGTACTCGGAATGCCGGAAGACAAGCGGGCTCATCGTTTTATCCCAATGGAGGCCGAGGATTTTTATTACCCAGGTGGCAGAACGCCTGCCTACACTGCCATCGAGATCAACATGATGCAGGGGCGGGCCCCCGAGACTCAAAAAGCTCTGATCAAGGAGCTCTTCAGCAAGATTGAGTCTGTGGTTGGCATATCTCCTGTGGATATCGAAGTGACAATTAAGGAGCAACCTGCCCACTGTTGGGGATTTCGGGGCATGACTGGAGACGAGGCACGTGACCTCAAGTACTCAGTCAATGTGTAACAAATCGCTTAAGTACGTTCTCGGCCTGACGGCCGTCCACCGGACGTCCCTGACGGGCCGCCGCTTAGCTTTGCGTTAACCAATTATGAAATCTTCAGAAGTAGTCCAGATATTCAAAGGTGCTATAGAAAGCACGAAACAGAACGGGATTGATAAGGTCTCCATAAAAGACCTAGAAGCATACGCAGCTCGTTTAGAGGAGGCTGTTAATGAGTCTCCTGAGGGGGTGAATGCAGGGGAAGCGAACATGGAGAAGTACCGAGCCGATTTAAACGCTTGGATAACGGCGCGCCAACATCAGTACGAGCACAACCTTGAGATGCTTCGGTCAGTAATAACGGTAGGCCAGTCAGCGCTCAAAAGTGCACTGCTAATAAACGGTGGTGCTGCCGTGGCTATCTTGGCGTTTCTTGGCCGCTTATTCGCCAGTGAAAGTGTGTCGCTAAGTATTGGCGGCCTTTCTCTAGCACTGTTGCAATTCGTCTGGGGAGTGCTCGCTGCAGCCATTGCCGCCGGTGCTACGTATTTTTCACAAGCTGGCTATGGTGGCGAGTTTGGCTCCTGGAGTCGGAGAGTTGGTGTTGGTGGTCACATAGTTGCCGTACTGGGTGTCTTTTCCGCGTACGGCCTCTTTGGAGTGGGAGCGTGGCAAGCGTACTTGGCGATCAACCTTGGTTAACAAATCGCTTAAGTTCATTCCAGCCTTCGGCCTCACCGGACGTCCCTGACGGGCCGCCGCTTAGCTTGGCGTTAGTCAGTATTAGTGGAGTCACAGCATGAGTTTTATTGAGGTAGTTCAGGATGGTGCAGTACTAATAAACAAAGCTGATGCATCAGGGGTTTATACGAGAAATATAGCCTCATGCATTGCCTATGCGTTCTATGGAGAGAATTGGCTTGCGTTAGTACACGATACCGGACAGCTTTCTGTTCCATCTATCATAGACACTATTGGGCGCTTTGGAGCTGTACGAAAAGCATACTCTGTGCAGAATCCCCAGATGGAACGTAAAGCACAAACTCGGGCTCACAGGGAAAGACGAAAACGAATGTTCGGCGGTCTTCGAATAAAAGAGAATCCGATCAAAATTCAGACAGATTCAGGTGACGTTTGCTTTACGACTGACGAAGAACACGGCACGAATGTCCACTCGTTCTCAGAGTCTCTTTCCTCAATTCCTGATAGAGAGCGCCGGTTATGCATCAACGAACTGAACAATTTGTTTTCTCCTCGTAATGCACAATCGTTACCTGTAGATCTACAGTTTGTAGATGGCGCGTATACCTCTAATCCGGAGCTTTTGTACTCAGTTAAAGATATGAAGCGAAGAGCGGATTCCGAACTTGAGCGGGGTGATCATGACTACTGGCTGTATTTGCAAAAGGCTCACCGCCTCGGAATTGTCTAAGAATGCCTAACCAATAGCGTCAGTCGGACCGGTTTGTTCCGCTACGCTCCAAAAACCGCCCGCTGCGCATGGCGTTAAACAGTATTTTTAGCTGGTCGCTATTACAAGAAAAGGTATTTTTTGGTGATTGGAGATGGTGTGTTATTGCTAGCAGTTTTTTCAGTTTTAGTTTTTGTAGTGGCTCCTTGGGGAGTGCTCAATGGCAGCTTTTTCCGGAAGCCGTTTTTGATCGTCATGTGGGGCATATTCTTGGCAGGAGTGGGAGCGTATTTTGTCCATGTATTAGAGTTTATGGGAGCTACACCGGCCGTGGCAGCGATATTTCCGAATATTGAGCTGGCCGCTAAGATCGTTGGCTTTACCGTCGCAGCTGCGGGTGGCGGTCTAATTGCAAGTGGTGTGGTTCTTAAAGTACAAAGCATGGCGGTTACGGATAAGAAAAAAGCAAAAGACGAATTGCTTAGCGCTATAACACTAGAAGATGCTCTGGAAGATCAAATAAGGAAGGTCAGAGCCAACGAAGAAGGTATCGATGAAGCTGAAGTAAATGCACGGTTGGATGAGTTAATCGGGATTAGCTTTCTAGTACGAGAGAATAAAAGGAAGGCAGTAGACAACTTCGACAAGCAATCGAATCTTGTTTAACAAAGTGGTCAACGGGACGCCAACTACGCTGCGCTCCGTTGGCGCCCGTTACCACTGGCGTTAAATGCCTAATCAACCATCAACCATCAACCACCCTATCAGTCAACGTAGTTGTCGCCTCAACGCAAACAGCAGGTGACAACGATGAAGCACTACTCCGCCGAACGTAAGGAAGCCGTCCTGCGCAAGCTGGCACCGCCGATGAACCTCACGGTTCCTGAAGTGGCCGAGGCCGAGGGGATCTCCCCGGCGACCCTGTACAATTGGCGCAAACAGGCCCGTGAGCGAGGACAGGTTTTGCCATCACGAGGATCCACCCCGGAGGGCTGGAGCAGCGAGGAGAAGTTCCGCGTCGTGCTCGAGACCGCGCCCATGAGCGAGGCGGAGTTCAGCGCCTACTGCCGCGAGAAGGGGCTCTACCCCGAGCAGGTTGAAGCCTGGCGGCAGGCCTGCATGGAAGCGAACGCCAATGCGGCCGAGCAGGACAAACGCTCTCGCCAGGAGCGTAAGGCCGAGCACAAGCGCATGAAGAAGCTCGAGCGCGAACTCAGGCGCAAGGACAAGGCCCTGGCGGAGACGGCAGCGCTGCTGACGCTGTCAAAAAAAGCCGAGGCGATCTGGGGCCGCAACGACGAGGACGACTGACCAGCCTCCCGGATCGCCAGCACACCGTCGCCTTGGTTGCACAGGCGCAGCGCGACGGAGCCCGGCTGGCCAAAGCTTGCGCCATCATCGGCGTCAGTGTTCGCACCTACCAGCGCTGGAGCCGACCTGAGGGTGTGCGCTCGGACGGCCGTGCGGACGCCAAACGCCCGGAGCCGCACAACAAACTCGCAGAACGGGAGCGCACGGTGATTCTGGATCTTTGCAATGAGCCCCGCTACCGCAGTCAGCCGCCGGCTTACATCGTCGCAGACCAGGCCGACCGGGGCCGTTACATCGCCTCGGAGTCGACGTTCTACCGGGTGCTGCGCGATCACGACCAGAATCATCACCGCGGCCGTCACAAGGCGGCTCACGGCAGACGGCCACCCACAACCCACGTGGCGGATGCACCGAACCGGCTGTGGTCCTGGGACATTTCCTGGCTCCCCGGACCGGCCTGCGGGACCTGGTGGTACCTTTACCTGATCGTGGATGTATTCAGCCGCAAGATCGTCGGTCATGAGGTCCACGTCGCCGAGAACGGCGAACTGGCCAGTGAGCTCATCGAGAAAGCCCACTGGCGGGAGCACCTGGCCGCGAGGGACAAGCCGTTGATTCTGCATTCCGATAACGGCAGTCCCATGAAGGCGGCGACATTCCTGCAGAAGCTCTACGACCTTGGGATCACACCCTCGCGCAGCCGCCCCCGGGTGAGCAACGACAACGCCTACTCCGAGGCACTGTTCCGGACGCTGAAATACCGCCCGGGCTTCCCGTCGAAGGGCTTCGCCACGCTCGAGCAAGCTCGCGAATGGATGCTTACCTTCGTGCACTGGTACAACGAAGAACACCGGCACAGCGCACTGAAATACGTCACGCCGGCCCAGCGCCATCGTGGCGAGGCCACTCGGATCCTGGCGAACCGCAAGGCCACCTACCAGCGAGCACGTGATGCCCACCCGGAACGCTGGGCCGGGGCAATCCGGGACTTCGGTCTACCGGAGGCCGTCGCCTTGAATCCGGAAACGGCGGCCAATTGTTAAAGAACCGAGAAACCTCTCAGGCGTCATCTACGTTGACCCTGAATTCATAGAATAACTGTCAGGTCCCGGCTGGTTGCATCCCGCGAGAGAAGGTGCCCGATTGGGGTGAGGGCTGGCGAGTGCGCAGTAGGCCGGGGGCTCGGCTACAGCGCGTCGAGGACCTCGCCCAGGCGCGAGACGGCGACCACCTCCATGCCCTTGATCGGCTTGCGCGGGGCGTTGGCGGCGGGGGCGATGGCGCGGGTGTAGCCGTGCTTGGCGGCCTCGCGCAGGCGTTCCTCGCCGTTCGGGACCGGGCGGATCTCCCCGGCCAGGCCCACCTCGCCGAAGGCCAGCAGTTCCTGCGGCAGGGGGCGGTCGCGCAGGCTGGACAGTGCGGCGGCCAGCATCGGCAGGTCGGCGGCGGTCTCGGTTACGCGGACCCCCCCGACCACGTTGATGAACACGTCCTGGTCGAACAGGGCCACCCCGCCATGGCGATGCAGCACGGCCAGCAGCATGGTCAGGCGGTTCTGCTCCAGGCCCACGGTGATGCGCCGCGGCTGCGAGGCGTGGCTCTCGGCAACCAGGGCCTGGACCTCCACCAGCAGCGGGCGCGTACCTTCGCGGGTGACCATCACCACGCTGCCGGGCACCGGGTTCTCGTGGCGTGACAGGAAGATCGCCGAGGGGTTGGAGACGGGCTTCAGTCCGGTCTCCAGCATCGCGAACACGCCCAGTTCGTTGACTGCGCCGAAGCGGTTCTTGACCGCCCGCAGCATGCGGTAGCGCCCGTCCGGATCGCCCTCGAAATACAGCACGGTGTCGACCATGTGTTCGAGGATGCGCGGGCCGGCCAGTTGCCCGTCCTTGGTCACGTGGCCGACCAGGATCACGGTGATCCCGCGCTGCTTGGCAAGCCGTACCAGGGCCGCGGCGGCATCGCGCACCTGGCTGACCGAACCCGGTGCGGACTGCGAAGCGGCGGTGAACAGCGTCTGGATGGAGTCGATTACCAGCACCCCGGGGCGTTCGCTTTCGCAGGTGGCGATGATGTTTTCGACCTGCGTCTCGGTCAGCAGGCGCAGGCCGTCCACGTCCAGCCCCAGGCGCTGCCCGCGCATGCTCACCTGCTGGGCCGATTCCTCGCCGGTCACATACAGGGTCTGCTCCGGTGGCAGGGCGGCCAGGGTTTGCAGCAGCAGGGTGGACTTGCCGATGCCGGGATCGCCGCCGATCAGGATCACCGAGCCGGTGACCAGGCCGCCGCCCAGCGCGCGGTCGAGTTCCGAGATGCCGGTGGAGGTGCGCGGCAGTTCTCCGGTCTCGACTTCGCCCAGCCGGGTGATGCGTGCGCTCTCGCCGGCATAGCCGCCGCCGCGCGGTCCGGCGGAGGCGACTGGCGCGGCCTCCTCGAGGGTGTTCCAGGCGCCGCATTCCCCGCACTGGCCGGCCCATTTGGGCGAGGTCGCGCCGCAGGCGCGGCAGATGTACTGGGTCTTGCTGCGGGCCATGTCAGTCTTCCGGGGGGGGCGGGCTGTGGTGTTCGGGCGGGATGCGCACGGTGCGGATGGTGTTGTTCTTGATCTGTACGATGTCCATCACCACGCCGTTGATGCGCACGCTGACCGGGGCTTCCGGGATGCTCTCCAGGTGCTCCACGATCAGGCCGCTGAGGGTGCGCGGGCCGTCCAGTGGCAGATCCAGGGCCAGCAGCCGGTTGAGCTCGCGCAGGTGGATGCCGCCGTCGACCATCGCCGCGCCGTCTTCCTGGAACAGGATATCGTCGCTCATGGTTGGCGAGTCGGTGGTGAATTCGCCGACGATGTCCTCCAGCAGGTCTTCCAGGGTGATCAGTCCCTGGATGTCACCGTACTCATCCACCACCAGGCCGATTCGGCGACGCTGCTGCTGGAAGTTGATCAGCTGGCGGTTCAGCGGCGTCCCTTCGGGAATGAAACAGGGTGCCGTCACCACCTGGCGCAGCGCCTCGGGGCCGAATTCGTCACGTTCGATCAGCGGCAGGACGTCGCGCAGGTGCAGAAAGCCCAGCACTCGGTCCAGCTCGCCTTCGACCACCGGCAACCGGGTGAAGCTGCCGTGCAGCAGCTGATCCAGGACCTCGTTCCACGGCTCGGTCAGGTCCAGCACCACGATCTCGTTACGCGGGATCATGATGTCCTCGACCGTGGCCCGCTCCAGATCCAGCAGGTTGAGCAGCATGCGGCGGTGGTTCGGAGGGATCAGCGAGCCCGCCTCGGAGACCACGCTGCGCAGCTCGTCCGCATTGAGGGCCGAGCGCTGGCGGGCATCCACCGGCACCCCGAACAGCCGCAGGAAATTGTTGGCCAGCAGGTTGATGAGCCATACCACCGGCCACAGCACCCGCATCAGGATGCGGTAGATTCGTGCCGCGGGGTAGGCGACCCGCTCGCTGTGCAGGGCCGCCAGGGTCTTGGGCGCGGTCTCGGCGAAGATCAGCAGGGTCAGGGTCAGTATGCCGGTGGCGATCGCCACGCCGGTGTCCCCGAACAGCCGCCAGCCGATGATGGTGGCGATCTGGGCGATCAGGATGTTGACGAAATTGTTGCCCAGCAGGATCAGCCCGATCAGCCGGTCCGGTTGTTCCAGAAGGTGTGCGGCATCCGCCGCCCCGCGGTGCCCGGTCTGGGCGCGATGCCGCATGCGGTAGCGGTTCAGCGCCATCAGTGCCGTCTCCGACCCGGAGAAGAAGGCCGACAGCAGGAACAGCACGACCAGCGCGCCGAACAGGACGGACAGCGGGATTTCTTGCAACGGGGCGACCTGCGGTCAGGGGTGGGCTGACTCCATTTCAGGCAAGCCCCGCGAGGCTGTCAAGCGCCGGGGCAGGGGCTCAGACGCGCCCGAGGATGACCTCCAGCACCAGCTTGGTGCCGAAGTAGGCCAGCACCAGCGCGACGAAGCCGCCGGTGGTCCAGGCCAGCGCGCGCGACCCGCGCCAGCCCAGGCGCCAGCGCCCCAGCAGGAGCACGGAGAAGATGAGCCAGGCCAGGATCGACAGCACCGACTTGTGCACCAGGTCCTGAGCGAACAGGTCATCGACGAAGATGAAGCCCGAGAGCAGGCTCAGCCCGAGGAACAGCCAGCCGATGAAGATCATGCGGAACAGCCACAGTTCCATGGAGAACAGCGGCGGCAGGTAGCGCACGATCCCGCGCGTGTGGTGATCGTGCAGGGCGCGGTGCTGGGCGGTCATCACCGCGGCCTGCGCGGTGGATAGTGCAAGAAAAGCCCAGCCCAGCGCGGAAAACAGGACGTGCACCGCGATGCCGGCCGAGGTCGCGTAGCGGGCGTCGCCGTCGCACAGCAGCGCGGTCAGCGCGGCCAGCAGGGTCAGTGGCAGGACCACCATCCCGAGACTGGCCAGCGGGTGACGCAGGGCGGTGACCCACAGCAGGGCCGCCACCAGCCACATCGACGCCGACAGCGCATTGCCCAGGCACAGGTTCCAGCCCGTGCCGGTGACAACCGCCGGCACCAGCGCCACCACGTGGGCGACCAGCGCCAGCAGCCACACTGCCAGCGGTCCGCGTGGCTGCCCGGCGGCCAGCGGTCGGTCGCGTATGCCCAGGGCCAGGTAGCCCAGCGCGATCAGGTACAGAAAAACGGCGATGGTTCCGGCGATCGTGGTCATGCGCGGATTATCCCTTGTCACGCCCGCGAATGCACTTCGTCACCGCGCGCTGCAGGAGACCCCCGGTCACGGGTATAATGTCGGATTCGATGCGGGCCGCTCCCCGCCGATTTCATCCGCAGGAGACACGTCCCATGTTCGACGGCCTTTCCAGTCGCCTCCAGGACACGATGAAGCGCCTGAAGGGTCAGGCGCGCCTGACCGAGGACAACATCCAGGAGGCCCTGCGCGAAGTGCGCATGGCCCTGCTCGAGGCCGACGTCGCGTTGCCGGTGGTGCGCGAGTTCGTGAAGGACGTCAAGGAAAAGGCGCTGGGCAAGGAGGTCATCGGCAGCCTGACGCCGGGGCAGGCCCTGATCAAGGTCGTGCACGACGAGCTGGTCGCGACCATGGGTGGCGAGAACGCCTCCCTCAATCTGGCCGCGCAGCCGCCGGCGGTGGTGCTGGTGGCCGGCCTGCAGGGTGCGGGCAAGACCACCAGTATCGGCAAGCTGGCGAAGCTCCTGCGCGAGCGCGACAAGAAACGCGTGGCCGTGGTCAGCTGCGACGTCTACCGCCCCGCCGCGATCCAGCAGCTGGAGACCCTGGCCGGCCAGGTCGAGGTGGCCTTCTACCCCAGCGACACCTCGCAGAAGCCCGACGACATCGCCACCGACGCGGTGCAGCGGGCCCGCCGCGAAGGGGTCGACGTGCTGCTGGTGGACACCGCCGGGCGCCTGCACGTCGACGAGGACATGATGGCCGAGGTGCAGAGCCTGCACGCAGCGGTCGAACCGGTGGAGACCCTGTTCGTGGTCGACTCCATGACCGGGCAGGACGCGGCCAACACCGCGCGCGCGTTTGGTGATGCCCTGCCGCTGACCGGCGTGGTGCTGACCAAGGCCGACGGCGATGCCCGCGGGGGTGCCGCCCTGTCGGTGCGGCAGATCACCGGGGTGCCGATCAAGTTCATCGGCACCGGCGAGCGCCCCGACGGGCTCGAACCCTTCCATCCGGAACGTATCGCGTCCCGTATCCTCGGCAAGGGCGACGTGGTCTCCCTGGTCGAGGAGGCCTCGCGCCAGGTGGATCAGGACAAGGCCGAAAAGCTCACGCGCAAGCTGAAGAAGGGGCGCGGCTTCGACCTCAACGACCTGCGCGAACAGCTGGCCCAGATGGAGAAGATGGGCGGCATGGGCAGCATGCTGGAAAAGCTGCCCGGCGGCGGCAAGATGCAGGAGGCGATCAAGAATCAGGCCGGCGACAAGGAGATCCGGCGCATGCAGGCCGTGATCTCCTCGATGACCGACGAGGAACGCCGCCACCCGGACATCATCAAGGGGTCGCGCAAGCGCCGCATCGCCGCGGGCTCCGGCTGCCAGATCCAGGACGTCAACCGCCTGCTCAAGCAGCACACCCAGATGAGCAAGGCGATGAAGAAATTTTCCAAGGGCGGCGCATCGAAGATGATGCGGGCCCTTGGAGGACAAATGGGCGGCATGGGCGGCCCTGGAGGCCCCGGAGGGGGCCTGCCGAAACGCTGACGACGGGGCTTCGGCCTTGTCTTGGCGCTGCAATTCGTTATAATCGCGCGTTTTCTCGCGAAACCGAACTTCACGGGGTTCAAGACTTCATGCTTACAATTCGTCTGTCACGCCGCGGCGCCAAGAAGCGCCCCTTCTACTCGATCGTGGTGACCGACTCCCGCGCCCGCCGCGACAGCGGCTACATCGAGCGCGTCGGTTTTCACAATCCGGTTGCCCGCGGTCAGGAAATCCCGCTGAAGATCGACCTCGAGCGGGTCGATTACTGGCTGAGCCACGGCGCCGGCATGTCCGAGCGCGTGGAGCACCTGGTCAAGGGGTACCGCAAGCAGCAGGCTGCGGCGGCCTGACTTCCGGGAGACGCAGGTGAGCGAGGCGGGTGAGCGCATCCGCGTCGGACGCGTCTCCGGGGTCTACGGCGTCAGGGGCTGGGTCCGGATCTTTTCCGAGACCGAGCCGCGGGACGCGATCACCGGTTTCCCCCGCCTGTGGATGAAGCAGGCCGAGGGGTGGCGGCTGGTGGAGATTGAAAGCGGCCGCGCGCACGGCCCCGGCGTGGTCATCAAGTTCGCCGGGGTGGCCGATCGCGATGCCGCCTACGGACTGATGGGGGCCGAGCTGGCGATCGAGCGCGAGTGGCTGCCCCCGGCGGAAGAAGGCGAATACTACTGGGCCGACCTGCAGGGCCTGTCCGTTGAACATGTCGACGGCACGCCGCTGGGGACGGTCACCGGTTTCATGGAGACCGGCGCCAATGACGTGATGGTCGTGAGCGGCGAACGCGAGCGGCTGATCCCCTGGGTGCAGGGTCCGTACATCCTCGAGGTCGATCTCGAGGGCGGGTGGATCCGGGTGGACTGGGATCCGGAATACTGACGCGGCGATGCGCTTCGACGTCATCACCCTGTTCCCGGAGCTGGTCGCATCCGTGACGCAATGGGGCATCCCGCGCCGGGCCGTGGAGGCCGGGCAGCTGGACCTGCGGACCTGGAATCCGCGGGACTGGGCCAGCGGGGTGCACCAGGCGGTGGACGACCGGCCTTATGGCGGCGGCCCCGGCATGGTCATGCAGGTGCCGCCGCTGAAGGGGGCGCTGGACGCCGCCCGGGCCGATGGTCGCGAGCCGCTGCACGTGGTCGCGCTGACCCCGCAGGGACGGCCGATGGATCAGGCGCGGGTCCGGGCCCTCGCGGCAAGGCCGCGGGTGGCGCTGGTCTGCGGCCGCTACGAAGGGATCGACGAACGCTTCATCGAAGCCGAAGTCGACGAAGAAATCTCGCTGGGAGACTACGTGCTCTCCGGCGGGGAACTGGGTGCCATGGCGATCATCGATGCCTGCGCCCGCCTCCGGCCCGGGGTGCTGGGGCATGCGGATTCCGCCGAGCAGGATTCCTTCAGCGAGGGCCTGCTGGACTGTCCGCACTACACCCGGCCGGAGGAACTGAACGGACACCGCGTCCCCGGCGTCCTCCTTGGAGGCGACCACGGCGCGATCCGCCGCTGGCGCCGTCGTGAGGCGCTGGGGCGTACATGGAGCCGCAGGCCGGATCTGCTGGCCCGGCTCGAACTGGGGGGCACGGATCAGGCCCTGCTGGACGAATACCGCGAGCGTCACCCGCGAGGTGGCGTCCGCTCCGAGAGCGATGATTGAGGTCGAGCAATGAATAACGTCATTCAGCAACTGGAAGCCGAGCAGATGAAATCCGATGTCCCGGATTTCGGCCCGGGCGATACCGTGGTGGTGCAGGTCAAGGTCCGGGAAGGCGACCGCGAGCGCCTGCAGGCCTTCGAGGGCGTGGTGATCGGCAAGCGCAACCGGGGTCTGAACTCCGCGTTCACGCTGCGCAAGACCTCCTACGGCAACGGAGTGGAGCGCACTTTCCAGACCCACAGCCCGCAGATCGCCGAGATCCAGGTCAAGCGTCGCGGCAAGGTCCGTCGTGCCAAGCTGTACTACCTGCGCGATCGTACCGGCAAGGCCGCGCGCATCAAGGAGGACGTCCGCGCCCGGGCCAAGGGTCGCGGCTGACCCTCCGGGCCGCGGTTGGTCCCGCGGACCCCCCGCACGAGCGCATGCAGGGCCGGCGCTGCATCCTCCCGGGTGCATCGCTGGCCTTTGTGTATGCCTGCGATCCCGAAAACTCCCTCCTCCTGCTCGGCTGGGAAGGCCATGAGACGCGGGTTTCCGTCCCGCTGCGCCTGCCCTTCGCCCCCGAGGGCTACGCCCGGGACCCGCGTGCCTGGGTTCCGCCCGATTGCCTGCCGCCCGGCACCCCGCATCAGCAGCGGGTCTGGCACGCGCTGACCCGCATCCCCGTCGGCGAAACCCGCACCTACGGCCAGATCGCCCGCGCCATCGGCTCCTCGCCGCGGGCCGTGGGCCAGGCCTGTCGCGCCAATCCCTGGCCCCTGTTCATCCCCTGTCATCGTGTCCTGCCGGCCGGCGCCGCCCCCGATCGTGGATCCGCGGGGGGGTACGCCGGCCAGCTCGCGGGGCCCCTGGCCGGCGCCAAACAGGCCCTCCTGAGACACGAAGCTGACCGGAAAACCGAAATCAACGGGAACTTTTTGCCAAAAGGGGAATAGATCCTTTCGCCGGGGCGTCTGCCTGTCGGTGCCGGACTGCAAGAAGCCTTGAAAAACAGACTTTTAGGAAACGCTAATATAGCGTTTGTTTGTTGACACGGTGTTCACGCATTCCGCACTCTGCAGCGTAGGTTCGGGCGACGGAGACCCGGGCCCATCGAATAAAACCGTGTGATGGAGGTTTCCATGTTCAAGAAAGCATTGCTCGCCTTGCCCGTAGCAATGGCGGTCGGGGGCGCTGCCCAGGCCGGCGAATGGCAGGACCCGGCGGATGTCCTGCAGAAGCTGCTCGACGCCAATCCCGATTCGGCGTATCTGCATCAGAGTGAACAGAACATCATGATGATGCCGGACAACCCCGCCCTGTGGGTGGCGGAAGATGGCGAGCAGCTGTTCTACGAGGAGCGCGGGCCGAACAACGCGTCGCTCGAATCCTGCGACTTCGGCAAGGGCGAGGGCGTGCTGGAAGGCGCCTACGTGGAGCTGCCGCGTTACTTCGAGGACGTCGGCAAGGTCATGGATTTCGAGCAGCGCCTGGTGCACTGCATGAAGGAGATCCAGGGGTTCGACGAGGATGATGCCGCCATTGCCCAGCGTCATGGCAGCGGTTCGGACATCATGCAGCTGACCACCTATATCGCCATGCAGTCTTCCGGCATGGAGTGGCAGCCGCAGAACGAGCATCCCGAGGAGCAGGCGATGATCGCGGCCGGCGAGAAGCTGTTCTTCCGTCGCGGCGGAGCCCAGGACTTCAACTGCGCCTCCTGTCACGGTCAGTCCGGCAAGCGCATTCGTGCGTCGGTCCTGCCCGAGATGCGTAACTCCCAGGAATGGACCAAGGCGGTCTCCTGGCCGGCCCAGCGTGCCGGGCACGACAACGTCCGCAGTCAGAACCACCGCATCCGTGGTTGCGTGTGGCAGATGCGTCATGCCGCCATCAAGCCGGACTCGATGGCCAACACCGCGCTCATCGCTTTCTGGAATGACGCGGCGCGTGGCGAGCCGGCGATCCTGCCCGACCTCAAGCGGTAACCCCGGACGCAATAGGAGACAGCAAGCATGTTCAAGAAAAATACTGTTGCGGCCGGTGTGGCCGCCTTTGCAACCGTCGCGCTGGCAACGGGCTGCGCCGTGGCCGAGGGCAACAAGTCGGACGACGTCGACATCACTGCGATGAGTGCGGACGAGCTGGCCGAATACATGATCTTCGAGTCGGGCAGCTTCCGCTTCGATCAGGTCCCGCAGGAAGGCGGCACCATGGAAGAACGCATGACCCAGGACGAGATCCAGGCGGCCTGCTCGATCGAGGGTGATCCGGACGGCGAGACCGCCGGCCGCGTGGTGGCCCTGGCTCGTGAGCAGTACGAGGCTCCCGAAGGCGACCTCGAACTGGGCGACTGGGAGCGCGGCGAAGAACTCGCGTTCTCCGGCTACGGCTATCGGATCGGTCACAACATCGATGATCATTCGACCCGGGAAGCCGGCGGCAACTGTGTCAACTGCCACGTTTTCGACGAGGACGGTCCCACTCAGGGCACCATCGGGCCGAGCCTGGTGAATTACGGCGCCACCCGTGGCGACAGCCAGGCGATTCGCGAGTACGTCCACCAGGTGATCAACAATCCGCATCAGTACTTCCCGTGTGCGGAAATGCCCCGCTTCCAGGGGCTGCTGAGCGAGGAGCAGATCAGCCATATCATGGCTTACATGCTGGATCCGGAGTCCCCGGTCAACAACTGATCCGGAGCGGCCGCAAGGCTGCATGACGATCCGTTCGGCGGATCGTGACCCGGGCCGCCGCGTTCCTCGCGGCGGCCCCCTCCCGGGGCATTCGCCACGGGACCAGACATTATTCACCATCGCACCCGCGAGCCGGGGTCAGCCGGGCGCCGCAGTGCACTCTGCCGGTGCCGCCGGCGTGGCTGCGGTCGCGGGTTCGAGGGCGAAACGGAATCGGGGAGACATCAGGGATGCCAGGCCAAAGCGTACGTTGGGGGTTGCCGCTTGCCGTGTCGGCAGCGTTATTCACCACCGGGTGTCAGTTTTTCGGCGACGCCGGCGAGGGCGAAACTGATATCGCCGCGATGGAAACGGACGAACTCGTTGAACACATCGTGTTCGAATCGGACAGCTATCGACTGGATCAGCCCGTTCAGGAAGGTGGTTCGGCCCGCGGGCGCATGGAACAGGATGACCTGCAGCGTGCGTGTTCCGTGGTCGGAGGGGAGCTTCCGGACGATCAGGTGCAGGAGGTGATTGCGCTCGCCCGGGAAAGCTACGAGGCCCCCACCGGGGGACCGCGTCTGGGTGACTGGGAGCGGGGCGCAGAGCTGGCCCGTTCGGGCTACGGTTTCCGCGTGGGTCATCGCAATGACGACCATTCCACGCGTACCCCCGGGGGCAACTGCTATGCGTGTCATCAGATGGATCCGAACGAGCCGATCTACGGTACGATCGGGCCGAGCCTGGCCGGGTACGGGAACGGCCGGGGTACCGACGAGGCGTCGCTGCGGTATGCGCACGAGGTAATCTCGAATCCGCACCAGTATTTCCCCTGTACGGAGATGCCCCGGTTCGGTGCCAACGAGCTGCTGAGCGAGCGGGAGATCAGCCACATCATGGCCTATCTGCTGGACCCGGAGTCCCCGGTAAACCAGTAAACTGCACCCGCAGCGGGCGCCGTGCTCCGTGAGCCGGAGCCGGCCGCAAGGAAGTCCAGCCACCGTGGTCCGCCGCGGTGGTTTTTTTATGGCCGGGGCGTAAGGGAGCGAACCATGCTCAGCTATCAGCACGACTACCACGCGGGCAATTTCGCCGATATCCACAAGCATCTGGTGTTGCGTGCGGTGCTGGCGGCATTGCAGCGGCGGACCAAGCCGTTCGTGGCGCTGGATCTGCATGCCGGGGCCGGAGTTTATGACCTGGACGGCGAGCGGGCGCGCAAGACCGGCGAAGCGGTGTCCGGGATCGAACGCCTGCGCGCCTGTGCCTGCGAAGCCGCGCTGCCGGAGGCGGTGACCGGGTTTCTGGAGACCGTGCAGCAGGTGGCCGGGACCGACGGGTATCCGGGATCACCGGCGCTGATCCGCGCGTCTCTGCGCGAGAATGACCGACTGGTGGCGTGCGAGATGCACCCCGAGGCCCACGAACGCCTGCAGGGCGCGTTCGCCGGGGATGCGCGCTGCCATGTGCACCGGCGCGATGCGCGCGAGGCCGCCCGAGGGCTGTTCCCGCCGCAGCCGCGGCGCGGGTTCGCCCTGCTGGACCCCTCGTACGAACGCGCGGCCGAATACCGTGAAATCGCGGAGATGGCGGAGATCATCCTGGAGCGCTGGAACACCGGGATGGTGCTGGTCTGGTATCCGGTGCTGGCGGGACGTCCGGATCATGCCCTGGTCGAACGGCTGTGCACCCGGAGCATCCCCTGGCTGCGCAGCGAACTGCGCCAGCGTGATGATCCCGGCACGGAGCGCGGGGCGTCTCCCGGGCTCGCGGGATCCGGCATGCTGGTGCTGCGTCCGCCGTGGCAGCTGGAGGAGGAACTGGCCGCGACGCTGCCTGCGGTGCTCGGCTGCCTCGACCCGGAGGGCGAGGGGGCGCTTTATCGCGCCGAGGGGCTTGAAGAAGGTCGCGGCGACCCCAGACTCCGGCGTGTTACCAGTAACTGAACCCATCCGAACCCATCACGGAGTCGTAACCCCATGACCGAAACCCGGACCGAGCAAGCCGCCGAGGCGGAAACCCGCCAGTTCGAGACCGAGGTCAGCCAGCTGCTGCAGCTGATGATCCACTCGCTGTATTCCAACCGCGAGATCTTCCTGCGCGAGCTGATCTCCAACGGCGCGGATGCCTGCGACAAGCTGCGCTTCGAGGCGACCGCGAACCCCGATGCGATCCCGCAGCCGGCCGAGCTGCACATCGACGTGGACGTGGACAAGGACGCCCGCACCGTGACCGTGCGCGACAACGGCATCGGCATGTCGCGCGACGAGGTGATCCGGCAGATCGGGACCATCGCCCATTCGGGTACCCGGGCCTTCCTCGAGAAGCTGACCGGCGACCAGCAGAAGGATGCCCAGCTGATCGGGCAGTTCGGGGTCGGGTTCTATTCCTCGTTCATCGTGGCCGACCACGTGCGCGTGGAGACCCGGCGCGCGGGTACCGGGGTCGAGGCCGGCACGCGCTGGGAGTCGAAGGGCGATGGCGAATACACCCTCGCCGAATGCGAGCGCGCGGAACCGGGCACCGAGATCACCCTGACGCTCAAGGAAGACGCCGACGAGTTCCTCGAGCCGATGCGCCTGCGCCACGTGATCGGGCGCTACTCGGACCACGTGGCCTTCCCGATCCGCATGCGCAAGCAGGACGACGAAGGCAATCCCACGGACGAGTGGGAGACCGTCAACCGTGCCAGTGCACTGTGGACGCGGCCGAAGAGCGAGATCTCCGACGAGGAATACCGCGAGTTCTACAAGCACATCGCGCACGATTTCGAGGACCCGGTGGCCTGGACCCACAACCACGTGGAAGGCCGCCAGGAGTACACCACGCTGTTCTACATCCCCGGCCGGGCGCCGTTCGACCTGTGGGATCGCGACGCACGCCACGGGGTGAAGCTGTACGTGAAGCGCGTGTTCATCATGGACGACGCGGAGAAGCTGCTGCCGAACTACCTGCGCTTCGTGCGCGGGGTGGTGGACTCGGCCGACCTGCCGCTGAACGTCTCGCGCGAGATCCTGCAGGACAACCGCCTGGTGGATTCCATCCGGTCCGGCTCGGTGAAGAAGATCCTCGGCCTGCTGGAGAACATCGCGAAGAACGAGCCGGAGAAATACGCCGGGATCTGGGACAACTTCGGCCGCGTGCTCAAGGAAGGCCCCGGCGAGGACTTCGCCAACCAGCAGCAGATCGCGGGCCTGCTGCGCTTTGCCAGCACATACAACGACGATGACACGCAGAACGTCTCCTTCGCGGACTACAAGGCCCGCATGAAGGAGGGGCAGGACGCGATCTACGTGATCAGCGCCGACAACGCCGCCGCCGCGCGCAACAGTCCGCACCTGGAGGTGTTCCGCAAGCACGGCATCGAGGTGCTGCTGCTGTCCGACCGGGTGGACGAGTGGCTGCTGTCCAACCTGCGCGAGTTCGACGGTACGCCGATCAAGAACGTCGCCAAGGGCGATCTCGATCTGGACAACATCATCGGCGAGCAGGATTCCGATGATACGGACGACGCCGAGGACCGGAAGGACGACGAACTGGGCGACCTGCCCGAGCGCATCCAGAGCGCGCTGGGTGACCGGGTCGACTCCGTGCGCCCGTCGAAGCGGCTGGTGGACTCGCCGGCCTGCATCGTCCTCGGCGAGCACGAGATGGCGCTGTATCTGCAGGAACTGCTGAAGCAGGCCGGACAGGAGACCTTCTCCTCGAAGCCGGTGCTGGAGGTCAATGCGCAGCACCCGCTGGTGGAACGGCTGAAGACGGCGGAAGGCGACGACTTCAACGACCTCGCCTCGCTGCTGTTCGAACAGTCCCTGCTGGCCGAGGGCGGGCAGCTGGAGGACCCGTCGGGTTTTGTCCACCGGCTCAACCGGTTCTTGCTGCAGGCCGGCTGACCCCCGTTCCGTCGCGGACGGTCAGTGCATGCGCCGGGCCCAGTGCCCGGCGTTTTCGTTGGTGTGCCCCGGAGCGGATTCGGGCACTGTCAGCGGGGACTGTGACGCGAGGGGGCTGGTCGGGTTACCCTGTCGGGCCACATTTCAAGAGAGCAGTGTCCATGCAAGTCGCGCAGAATTCCGTAGTGTCCATCCACTACAAGCTCACCAACAACGATGGCGAGACCATCGACAGCTCCGAAGGCCGCGAGCCGCTGGCCTATATGCACGGTAATGGCCAGATCGTGCCCGGTCTGGAACGCGAGCTGGAAGGCAAGGCCGCCGGCGACAAGGTCCAGGCCACCGTGCCGCCGGAAGAAGGTTATGGCGAAAAGATCGACGCCATGGTGCAGGAAGTCCCGATGGAGGCCTTCCAGGGCGTCGACTCGATCGAGCCGGGCATGCAGTTCCAGGCTCAGACCGAAAACGGCCCCCTGACCGTGACGGTCACCAACGTCGAGGGCGACACCGCCACGGTGGATGGAAACCATCCGCTGGCCGGCCAGACGCTCAATTTCGACGTCGAGGTGGTGGAGGTGCGCGAACCCTCCGCCGAAGAGCTGGAGCATGGCCACGCCCACGGGCCGGGCGGTCACGAGCACTGATCCTGCCTGCCGGGCCGGCCCCCGTCCGGTCCGGATCCCCCGGCGGTCGCAGCCCCGCGGCCGCCGGGACTTTCTTCCTTCTCCCGCTTCCCTAGAGCGCCAGCCGTGGCCAGTGCGCCGGCATGCGCCGGGGTGCGTGGGTCACGATGACCGTCTGACGCGCCTCCAGCCAGGGGCCGATGCGCTCCAGGATCGCCGCCTCGGTGGCTTCGTCCAGTCCCGCGAAGGGCTCGTCCAGCAGGGCGACCGGCCGGTCCTGCAGCAGCAGCCAGGCCAGCGCCACCCGGCGTGCCTGTCCGCCGGAAAGATTGCCGGCATCCTCGCCCAGCGGATAGTCCAGGCTGTAGCCCATGCGCTGCAGCAGCGGCGCGATCCGCACCTGATCCAGCACGGCCCACAGCCGGTCAGCGGAAAGTTCCGGCTGCCCCAGTCGCAGGTTGGCGGCCAGGCTGTCGTCCAGCAGGCGCACGCGCTGGGGCAGGTAGCCGATTACCCGGTGGCGGGTATCGGGGTCCAGCGTGGTCAGGTCCCGCTCGCCCCACAGCAGTTCGCCGCCGGTCGGCGTCAGCTCGCCGGCCAGGGTCTCCAGCAGGGCAGTCTTGCCGCGCCCGCTGATCCCGTGAACCACCAGCGGGTACCCGGGCTCGGGCCGGATGTCCAGCGGGCCGGCCAGCGGGCGGTCGGCGCGGAAGCCGACGCTCAGGCCACGCGCCTCCAGCGGGCCGGGGGGCAGTTCGACCGGTTCTGCCCCGGCGGGCTCCGGAGCCTCGGCTCCGGCCTCGGTCTCGCGCAGGCGCCGGGCCGCTTCCAGGCTCTCGCCGAGGCGCCACCAGGCGCCGGGCAGGCTGCCCAGCGCCTCGTTGAGGCCCAGGGTCATCAGGGTGAGCAGCACCGCGACCGGCCCGGAGATCAGCCCCTCGGCGTAGGCATGCAGCGCGTAGCCCAGCATGGCGAGGGTGGTCAGCATCACCACCAGCTGCACGCCCTGTTCGCCCAGCACCCCCGCGCGTTCCTGGGTCAGGCGCCGCGCGGCACCCTCGCGGGCCCGGCGGGCCAGGGCCGCCCGGTGCTCCTCCAGGCGGCCGAAGGCGGTGAGCTCCGGCAGCCCGCCGAAGTAGTCCAGCAGGGCCACGCGTTCATTGGACTCTTCCCGCACGAGCCGGCGGCCGTGGCGCTGGCCGGCGGCCGCGGCGATCGCTGCCGTGATCAGGGTGATCGCGGCGGCGACCAGCAGTAGCAACGCCGCCTGCGGCGGGGCCAGCCACAGGGCGATCGCCACTGCGCTGACCAGCGCCAGCAGGGCCCCGACCATCGGTCCCACCACCCGCAGCGGGATGGCGTCCAGGGTGTCGATGTCGCTGGTCAGCCGGGCCTGCAGGTCGCCGCTGCGCAGATTCGCCAGACGCCGCGCCGGCCAGCGCGCCAGCTGGCGGAAGGTGGTCGCGCGCAGGTCGGCGAGGATGCGCAGGACCGCTTCGTGTCCGGTCACGCGCTCGAAATAGCGGGCCACGGTGCGCAGTACCGCCGCCGCACGAATCCCGCCGGACGGTGAATAGATGTCCAGAGTGGCCAGCATGCCGGCCCCGGCCAGCGCCGTGGCGGTGATGAACCAGCCCGACAGGGCGAGCAGCACGATGCCGCTGACCCAGGTCACCGCCAGCAGCAGCCAGGCCAGCAGGCTCCAGCCGAGACGCGAGGCGAACAGGCGTTGCAGATATTCGCGGTCCGTCATGCCAGGCTCTCCACGCGGCCTTCGGCCAGCCGGACCACCCGGCTGGCACGTTCCCGGACGGCCTCGCGGTGGGCCGCGATGACCAGGGTGATGTCGTGTTCGGCGGCCAGGGCGAACAGGGTGTCCAGCAGGGCGGCCTCGGTCGCCTCGTCGAGCGCGCTGGTGGGTTCGTCCAGCAGCCACAGCGGATGCCCGGCGAGGATCCCGCGGGCCATCGCGATGCGCTGGGCCTGCCCCCCGGAGATCCCGGTGTTGCCTTCGCCGATGGCGGTATCCAGCCCGTCCGGAAGCTGCGGGTCATCTACCGGCAGCCCGGCGCGGGCGAGGGCGTCATTCATCGCCGCGTCGCTTACCGGTTCGGCAATGGCGAGCTGCAGATTGTCCCGCAGGCTGCCGTGGAACAGGTGGGCGTCCTGGCCGATCCACACGAACCGCTGCAGGTCGCTTGCTACGCGGATCTCGCCGCCGGCCGGTCGCAGGAAGCCGGCCAGCAGCGCCAGCAGGGTGGACTTGCCGGAGCCGCTGGGGCCGGTCACCGCCAGGTGTTCCCCGCGCCCGATCTGCAGGTCGATGTCGTGCAGGGCCGGTCGGGCGCTATCCGGATACTGCACCTGCACTCCGGCCAGGTGTACCGCCGTGCGCGGGCTGTCCGGCGCCCCGGCCGGGGCGGTGGCGGGTCCACCGGCCGGCTGCAGCAGCGGCGCCAGGGACTCGGCCGCGGCCAGGGCGGCGGCCCGGTCGTGATAGCTCTGCGCGAACTGGCGCAGGGGCAGGAAATACTCCGGCGCCAGGACCAGGATGAACAGACCGGTGAACAGGGTCAGACTGCCGGCCGGGCCGTAGTCGATGGCCCCGAACAGGCCGAAACCGATATAGATCGCCAGCAGGCCGATCGCGACCGCGCTGAAGAACTCCATGATCGCCGAGGACAGGAACGCGACCCGCAGCACGCGCATGGTCAGGCGGCGGTGTTCGTCGCTGGCGGACACCACCGCCTCGCGGGCCGCGTGCGTGGCGCGCGCGCGGCGCAGGAAGTCGAGGCTGCGCAGGCGGTCGAGGAAATGCCCGGCCAGGCGGTTCTCCTCGTCCTGCTGGCTGCGGTGGATCTGTTCGGCGCCCATGCCGACCAGGGCCATGAAGGCGGGGATCAGCGGCGCCGAGAGCAGCAGCAGGCCGGCGGCGAGCCAGTCCAGCCAGGCGACCGTCAGCAGCAGCACCAGCGGGGTCAGGATCACCATGCGGGTGCCGGGCAGGTAGCGCGCGTAGTGGCCGGTCAGATCTTCCACCCGCCGCAGGTAGTGATCGACCCAGGCCCCTGAAGGGGCGCGGTGCGCCAGATGGACGGGGCCGTCGCGCCGGGCCGCGTCCAGCAGTTCCTCGCGCAGTTCACGCTTGACCGCATCCGCCAGACGATGGCCGGCGCCATCGCGCAGGGCCTGCAGGGCATAGCGCAAGACAGCCGCCACCGCCGCGCCCGCCAGCACCATTCCCAGTGGCAGGCGTTCCGGTGCGAACAGCGCCATGTGGACTGCCCAGGCGATCAGGCCGGCCAGGGCCACGGTGGCCAGGGTGGCACCCAGCCCGGCGGCGGTGGCGCCCAGCAGCCAGTGGCGGTGCGGACGCATGCGCGCCTGCAGCCAGGGGCCGGGGCGTGGAAGGCCGGAGTCGGGGGCGTCGGCGGGCATCGAAATCCTTCGTTGCGAGGACGGGGTCTGCGGGGCCGAGCCTGACTCGACCCGGAAATCGAAACTAATCTATAAGAAAATGCTGATCAATGTACCGGAGCCCGGCAGGGGGGGGGGGGGCGGTTACCCAAAAGGAATAGTGTTGAAAACCATTCTCATTAGCGGTAATGTCGCGCCATCCACCCATTGCCAAGGGGCGGGTCCATCAAGAATGATTGTATGTGTCTGCAACGCCCTGCGCATACGCCCTGACCTCCTCCCCGGCAAAAAATCAGGACAGAACATGAATGCAATGATCGAGTCCCTGGCGGGCGAACGTGTCGCCGGGTTTCTGGATGCGGGCGGGCCGGTGGTGGCCATCCTGCTGGTGGCGTCGGTGGTGGCGCTGGCCTTCGTACTGGTGAAGCTGTGGCAGCTGTGGCAGCTGCGGGTGACCGACGTGCGTCCGGCCGAACAGGCCCTGGAGTTGTTCCACGGCGGGGACCCGGAGGCCGCCATCCGGCACGCCGAAGCCACGCCCAACCCGGCGGCCCGCGCGGTGGCGCGCGGCATCCGCGGACTGCGTGCCGGTGCCCCCGAGGCCATGGTGCGGGAAGAGGTCGTGCGTTATGGCAACGCGACCATCCAGTCCCTGCGCCAGGGTCTGCGGCCGCTGGAAGTGATCGGCGCGCTGGCGCCACTGCTGGGCCTGCTGGGCACGGTGATGGGCATGATCAGGGCCTTTCAGGCGCTGGAAGAGGCAGGCAGTCAGGTGGATCCCGCCGTGCTTTCCGGCGGGATCTGGGAAGCGTTGCTCACTACCGCCGTGGGACTGGCCGTGGCCATTCCGGTGGTGGCCGCACTGAACTGGCTGGAGACCCGGGTCGAGCGGGTGGCGCATCGCATGGATGACGCGGTCACGCGTCTGTTCATCGGGGAACTGTACGCCGCGGGCAGGCGCACGCAGGCCGCGCACAACCCGGCCCTGGAGCCCGACGAGCGATGATCGGAGCCCCGGCGGAACAGCCGATGCTGGATACCGGTCGCCCGCGCCGGCGCAACCTGATCAGCCTGACGCCGTTGATCGACGTCGTTTTCATCCTGCTGGTGTTCTTCATGCTCGCCTCCAGTTTCCTCGACTGGCGCGCCGTGGAGCTGGAGGCCCCGGCCGAGGCCGGGGGAGCCGGCTCCATGGAAGGCGCAATGCTGGTGGAGGTGCGGCCCGATGACCTGCGTCTGGGCGGCATTGCGGTACCCGCCGCTGAACTGCGCGAACGCGTGTCCGCGCGGCTGGCGGAGGATGCCGACACCCGCGTGCTGGTGATGCCGGTGGCCGGGGTGAACATGCAGCGCACCGTCGAGATCCTCGAGGCGCTGGCCGATGCCGGGGTCCGCGACCTGTCCGTGATCCGGGAGGGTGGCTCATGATCGGCCAGCGTCGCCATTTCCAGGTCGCGCACCGGCCGCGCAACGACGACGAGAGCATACTGCCGCTGATCAACATCGTGTTCCTGCTGCTGATCTTCTTCATGGTGGCGGGGCAGCTGAGCGCGGTGGATCCGTTCGAGGTCGAGCCGGTGGAGTCCGCGGTGGATGGCCAGCCCGGCCCCGACGAATTCATGGTGATCGTGGGTACCGAGGGGCGCCTGGCCGTCAATCAGGACGAAACCGACCTCGAGGGCATGATGATCCTGGTGCGTGAGCACCTGGGGCGTCACGGTGATGCCGCCCGGGTGCGGGTGAAGGCCGACGGGCGCGCCGAGGCCGTCGAGGTGGTCGGCATTCTCGAACGCCTGCGCGAGGCGGGCGTGGAGCGTATTGATCTGCTGACCGTGCCGGAGACCTGAAGCATGCAGCCCGGCATTCGACACTGGGTGGTCGCACTGATCCTGGCCGTGGTGCTGCACGGACTGGTCGCGATGGCCCTGTTGCTGCGCGAGCCACCCACCGGGGCCGAGGACGCCGGGGTCGGCGGCCTGGAGATCTCCATGGCGGCCGGGGGCTCCGCACCCCCGGCCGCCGCGGCGGAGCCGCCCGCGGAGACGGCCGAGGCCGAACCGGTCGAGCCCGAAATGCCCGAGCCCGCCCCGGCCGAGCCGGTCCGGCCGGAGGTGGCCGAAGCTCGGGAGCCGGAACGCCAGCCGGTCCGCGAAGCGGAGGAGGTCGAGCCCGAGCCCGAACCGGAGCCCGAACCCGAGCCGGAACCCGAGCCGGAACCCGAGCCGGAACCCGAGCCGGAGCCCGAGCCGGAGCCGGAGCCGGAACCGGAGCCCGAGCCGGAGCCCGAGCCGGAGCCCGAGCCGGAGCCGGAGCCGGAGCCCGAACCGGAGCCTGCGGGAACGGCCGAGACGGTCGCCGAAACCGATGCCGTGGCCGATGAGCCGGGCGAAGCGGATCCGACGGCCGACGAGTCCGGCCCCTCCGGGGACGCGGAGGGGGCCGCCGAGACCGATGCCACGGGCGGTGGCGACCCCGGGGCGGAGAGTGACTACCTTGCCGAACTGCAGGCCTGGGTCGAGCAGCACAAGCGCTATCCCAGAGCGGCCCAGCGTCGCCGGCAGGAAGGTACCGTGGAGGTCCGGCTGCAGCTCGCCCGTGATGGTTCGGTGATCGACTACGAGATCCAGGAGAGTTCCGGCTCCGGGATCCTGGATCGCGCGGTGGAAGACATGGTGCAGCGGGCCGACCCGTTTCCGGCGCCGGACAGTATCGGTCTGGACGGCTACGAGATCGTGGTGCCGGTGAATTTTTCGGTGCGCTGAGGAACGACGGATCGACGCGTTGTGGAGGCAGGCGAGATGACACGAAAGCGGCAGATTCACGGCGGACTCGCGGCAGGCGTGCTGGGGCTGGTCCTGGCGCTGCCGGCACTGGCGGAGGACGGCGGCGGGATCGGCGTCCAGCTGAACAAGCTGGAGCCCGACGGCGACGACTGTCGCGCCCATCTGGTACTGGAGAACGGCCTGGATCAGGCGCTGGAGTCGCTGCAGCTGGATCTGGTGGTGTTCGGCGATGACGGCATCATCCAGAGCCGGACGCTGCTCGAGATGGCACCGCTGCGGGCGGGGAGCACCTCGGTGCGGGCCTTCCGCATGACGGATACGTCCTGTGATCGCGTCGGGCGCATCCTCGTCAACGACGTCGCCGATTGCGAAGGCCCCGACGGCGCGGTCGCGGACTGTGCCGACCGCATCGAGATCGAAAGTCTGGCGGATCAGCCGCTGATTCGTTGAGTTGTGCTTCGGGCAGCTCCGCTCCGGAGCGGCTCCGGAGAAGACGTGAAGACCTCACGGGTACAGTACGCGGACGCCAGCCGCAATACCGTGGACTACCGGCGGTCGAACGCCTGCAGCGAATGGCTGCCCGGAGCTTCCATGACCTTTGACTTGGACGATCGCTGGCAGCTGCTGGCCGGTGTGCATCGCGGCTTTCCGCCGGCCGGAGGCGGAGCCGGGTCCGGTACCGCCCCCGAGACCAGTATCAACTGGGAGCTGGGCGGGCGCTATATCACCCCCGGACGATTTCCGCAGGAATGACGCACCGGTGCTGAGCTGCAGGCGTTCCTGACCCCCGGTCCCCGCTCGCAGGTTGCAGGCGGGAAGCAATAAAAGGCCCGACCGGAGAAGGTTTCCGGTCGGGCCCGGTGGCCGGGAAATGCGTTCGCATCGCCCCGGCGGAGCATTCGGGCGGGACGATCAGAACTGGGGTTCGTCGTCGCCTTCCATGTCACCACCCATGCCGTCGTCCATGCCATCGCCTTCGGGCTCCATTCCCTGGCCACCCATGTCACCTTCCGGCGGGGCGCCTTCCTGCATGCCACCTTCCATGCCGTCCTCGGCCGGCGGCGCGCCTTCTTCCATCTGCTGTTCTTCGAACTCGTCCATGCCCATGTCGTCACCGCCGCAGCCGGCGATCAGCAGGGCAAAGGGCACGATGGCGGTGGCAGCCAGCAGTTTCGTGGAACGTTTCATTGAGGTCCTCCTCATTGGGACAAGGGTAAGAATCAGGGACAGGGTCCCGTTACCCCTGTGTCTCCTGCCCCCGGGGGTGAGTTCCCGAGCCGCGCCGGCCGGATCCGCACGCAAGCGGGATGCCGGTGAAAAAAGAGAATGGCGTCACACTCTGTGGTTCGCGTGCCCGACCGCCGTGGGGGACATCGACGCTGCGTTGTCCGGTCGGTACATTGCCGGCCGACATGCCCCGAACCGAGTTCGCACCATGAATGCATCAAATGATCCGCGCGGGCTGCTCGAGCAGGCGCGCGCGGCCTGGAGGGACGGAGATACCGCGCGGGCGGTGGACCGCTGGCAGCAGGCCGCCACCGCGGGTGATCCGCTTGCGGCCTACAACCTGGGGGTGCTGCTGGATGAAGGCACGCACATGCCGCGCGACCCGGCGCGTGCCGCGATCTGGTATCTGCAGGCGGCCGAGGCGGGCTGGCCGGATGCCGCGTTCAATCTGGCGGTGCTGTTCGAACAGGGCGACGGCGTGGAGGCCAGCCCGAACGAGGCGGCGCGCTGGTTCCATGCCGCCGCCGAGGGCGGCAATCCGCAGGCGATGTTCAACCTGGGCCTGAAGTTCGACGAGGGGCGCGGGTTGCCGCAGGACGCCGAGCAGGCGGCGCAGTGGTATCTGCTGGCGGCCGAGGCCGGCGAGGGCCGCGGGGCCGCCAACCTGGCGCGGCTGTTCGCGATGGGCGAGGGCGTGGAGCGCTCGGATGTCTCCGCCTTCAAGTGGTATGCGATCGCGGCGGAGATGGGCGTGGCCAGTGCGGCGCGCTATCGCGAGCGGGTGGCACGCGAACTCAACGCGGACGAGCGGCTGCATGCGGGGGAGCGGGCGCAGGAGTGGCTGGCGGAGTTCCCCCGGCGCGGGGATGCCTGAGTCCGCAGGGCGGCACCGCCGCGGTCAGACGACGATGTTCAGCTCGCGGCGGGGTTCCTCGGCCGGGCCGGCAAAGCTGAAGGCCAGTTCCACACGCCGGCGCAGGGCCTCGACCCCGGAATCCTCCAGCACGCCACCGTCGGCGATGCGCTCCTCGCCCGGACGGGCGTCGTCGGTCGTGCCGGACTGAAACGCCTCGATCTCGGCCGCCAGGCGCGCCTGGCCGGCCATTTCGCGGTCGTTGCGGGGCAGGACCAGGTCGGCACGCGGGTCGCCCTCGTCCCCGTTGCGGTTGCGCTGCTGCTCGGCGCGGTCCTCGATCGGACGGCGCGCGGCCCCGGCTTCGGGGTCGTTCAGCGGGCGATCGAACTCCGATGGCGCAGACAGCTGGCCGAGACCCAGGCGGTCCGAACCGCTCGGCCGGGTGGCCGGGACGGTCGGTGGTGCCGGATTGGTCAGCGGTGCTTCCATGGTGTCCCTCGCTTCCGCGTCAGGCACGGACGTCGAGCAGGCTCCCGATCATGCGGTCTTCGGCTTGCAGGGTCTTCACGTTCGCTTCCACGTGACGCTGGCTCGCGCTCATCTCGACCATCGCCGTGTTGCTCTGGCGGCTGCCGGCGTTCTCGGTGGCCACGGTGTGGGCCTGCTGACGCATCTGCGTCATGCCCTTCTGGATGCCCTGCAGGCCGCTGCTGCCGTCGATCATTTTCCGGTCCGGATTCGCACTTGTCTCGAATTATAGACCAGACCCCGGGAGATATGCTAAGGGCGCTCAGGAAGCCGCGGGGGCAGCCCCGAGATGTTCGGCCAGGCGGGCCGTGACCCGATCGCGGGCCGTGGCCTGTCGTTCCAGCCATCGAGTCAGCCGCGTCTGGCGCTGCCCGGCATCCGGCAGGGTCGAAAGGGTCTCGAGAATCGCCCCGGCCACGGCATCGGGATCTTCTCCGCGGCGGATCAGGCCGGTGGTCTCCGCGGCGCGACGCAGACGGACCTCGTCTTCCGGGGCGTCGCCGCTGGCGGCCGGGCCGGTCACCACGGCACTGCCGCAGGCAAGGGGGCGTGCCAGATCCGGCGGGGTCCGCGTGGCCGCCAAGGTACCCCCGGGCAGGGTGATGTCGGCGCAGGCGTAGGCGGCCTGCAGGGTCTGCGGATCCTCGATGTAGTAGACCCGGTTCTTGCGCGGGACATACGACGTCATGAACCGGTTGTGGCGCACGATCGGCAGCGAGTACTTGATTGCGTCGCGGTAGACCGGCTCGTGGCGTTCGGGGTCCGCCGGCGCCAGCAGGAGCAGGGCGGCGGTCTTCTGCAGGACCGCGAACAGCACTGCGAAGGCGAACGCCTCCTCGTCCGGGCCGGTGTTCGGGGCCAGCAGGATCGGGTGGCCGCGTTCGCGGTATTCGGCGAAGCGTTCGCAGAACGCCCGCTCGGGATCCGGGTCTTCCGGTGCGGGGGGCAGGGATACGGCCCCGGCGAGCGGGTCGCCGGTGGTCTCGGCGCCCAGTGCCGGGTCCACGGCGCCATCCCGCGCGGACAGCACGGTGGCGAAGGTGACCCCTTCCGGGGCGGGGCCCTCGGCGTTGATCCAGGCCACGCGGGCCCCGGCGGCCACAGTGGCCCGCAGCGCCTCGCCGGGGAGATCGACCGGGCCCAGCAGCACCACGGCCCGGGGGCGCAGGCGGGCCAGGCGCGCCGGAGCGAGTTCGGGGGGCAGGGCCACCGCCGGAAGGTCTTCGGGGGCTCCGGGCACGGCGGCCTCCCTGTCGCGGGGGGCATCGCTGACGCCCAGCAGCAGCGGGCCCAGGGCCTCGCCGAGACCGGCGAGCCAGTCGGGCGCCCGCGCGAGTTCGCGGTGCGAGGCGATGATCAGGGTACGGCCGGTGTATGCGGACGGGACCGAGCGGGCCGTGATCCAGGCAGACAAACGTGAGATCATGCGTGATCGGACGCGGGGCGCCGGGTGGTTTGCGAGCCGCCCAGTATAGCGACCCCGCGAGGATTCGCGCAGGGGTGGCTCGGGAGCAGAAGTCGGCATGAATCTACGCTGGACCATCGGGGCGGTCGTCCTCGCGGGCATTCTGGCCCTGGCGATGTTCGTCTACATGCAGCCCGGCGGGCAGCAGACCCGGCAGTTCGAGAGCCTGCCCTGGCAGGTGGAGGTGCTGGACCGGCAGCACACGCGGGTGCTGGGGATTACCCTGGGCGAGACCACCATGGCGGATCTCATGGGGCGGCTGCCGGTGCCCGAGATCCGGATGTTCGAGGATCCCGACGGGACGCGCTCGGTGGAGGCGTATTACGTGAACGCCCGCATCGAGCCGTTCGAGACCAACCTGATCCTGCGCCCCGATCTGGACGAGGCCGACCTGGACCGTATCGAGGCGGGGACGACCTCCGAACGGCCGATGCCGTCGGGTGCCCGGCGCTACGGCCTGGACGACGACACCCTTGCATCGCTGGGTAACGTGCCGGTGGTGGAGATGAGCTATATCCCCCGGGCACGCTGGGACGCGGATCTGCTGCGCCGGCATTTCGGCGAGCCGGCCGAGCGCATGCAGATCGACAGCGACCACGCCTACTGGCTTTATCCCGATCAGGGTGTGGCCGTGCTGCTGCCCGACCGCGGACGGCCGACCATGCACTACACCACGCAGGAGCGCTGGAGCCGGGTCGAGCAGCGCCTGCAGGAAGAGGGGCGCCGGCGGCTGGGCGAAGAGGACCACCGGGCGGAGACGCCGTGAGCGGCGAACGGCCCTTTTACCAGCGCCCGCTGGAGGAACTCGACGCGGCCGAATGGGAGGCCCTTTGCGACGGCTGCGGGCGCTGCTGCCTGCACAAGTTCGAGGACGAGGATACCGGCGAACTGGCCCACACCTGGCTGGCCTGCGACCTGCTCGACTGCGAGACCGGCCATTGCTCCGACTATGCCCGGCGTCGCGAGTCCGTGCCGGACTGTCTGCAGCTGACCCTGGAGAAGGTGGCGCAATACGACTGGCTGCCGCCCACCTGCGCCTATCGCCTGCGCTTTGCCGGGCAGCCCCTGCCCAGCTGGCACCCGCTGCTGACCGGCGACCCGGACAGCGTGCGCCGCGCCGGGGTGTCGGTGGCCGGGCGGGTCCTGCGCGAATGCGATGCCCCGGATCTGCCGATCATCGATTACGTGGTGGACTGGCCGGGCGAGGTTCCGCTGGCCGCCCGCCTGTTGCAGCCGGCGTCGGATGCCACCGGGGGATGCGAGTGATTCAGCCGCGGCGCAGTGCGGCCGCCAGTTGCCGGGGCGCGGTGCCGGTCTGGCCATCCAGGTAGGTGGCCAGGCGCTGCGAGAAATCCGCCGGTACCGAGTCGCGTACTGCGTCCATCGCCTCCAGCCACTGCCAGCGCGCCGCCAGGCGCGGGAAGGATTCGGGGTCCCAGGGACTGTCTTCGTGGTTGAGCAGCGCGTAGCGCATCAGCAGCGGCGCCAGGGTCGCGTCCACCAGCGAGAACTCCGCCCCGGCCAGCGCGTGGTCGCCGGCCATCTGGCGTTCCAGCCGCTCCAGACCTCGTGCCGCCTCGTGTGCGGCCCGTTCGAAGGCGTCCTCGTCGGCCGCGGTCATCCAGCGGTACTGCGCGAAGGTCTGTTCCGACAGGTACTCGATCCAGGCGCGGGCCCGGGCGCGTTCCAGCGGTTCCGGAGGCAGGCGTTCGGGCGGGGTAACGGCGTCGATGTATTCGTTGATGACCGCCGATTCGAACAGGACCGTGTCCCCGTTCACGATCAGGATCGGGACCTTGCCCAGCGGCGAGCGTTCCCGGAACCAGTCGGGCGGGTCGGCGAGGTCGATGCGGGTGAGTTCGTACGGCGCTGCCTTGTAATTCAGCGTGATGAGGCTACGCTGGACGAAAGGACAAATATCGAAGCTGACCAGGTGCAGATGCGGAAAGTCCATGGCATGGCCCGGTGGCCCGCGGGCGACCGGTTCCCCCTCCGGAAATATCGGTGCATGAAGGCGGCATTCTGGTCGCTCCGGTCCGCGGATAAAAGCCCGGGCCGGCCTGTCCCGGATGTGCGCGGGGCGTTCGCTACCTCCCCGCGGGGGTGCTCATGAGCCGGACGGGTCCAGCGGCGGCGCCTGCGTCCAGCCTGCGTCTGGACAAGTGGCTGTGGGCGGCGCGCTTCTTCAAGACCCGCGCCCTGGCGACGGAGGCGGTGTCCGGCGGCAAGGTCCATGTCAACGGCGAGCGCTGCAAGCCCGCACGCAAGCTGCATCCGGGGGATCGCGTACGGGTGCACAAGGGGAGCTGGTCCATGGAGGTCGACGTGGTGGCGCTGGATGATCGGCGGCGCCCGGCGACCGAGGCGGAGCAGCTCTATACCGAAACCCCGGAGAGCCGCGAGTCGCGCGAGCAGGAGGCATCCCGCCGGCGGCTCGAACGCGAGGCACGGGCCCCGGCGCCCTCGGGGCGTCCGGACAAACGCGAGCGCCGCAAGATCCGGCGTTTCGTGCGTCAGGATCAGGGAGGAACCGATGAGTGACCGACGCCCGCGTACGCCGGCCCTGGCGGTGGATCTGGTGATCCGGCATGCCGCCGAGCCCGGCCGGATCCTGGTCATCGAGCGTCACAACCCGCCGCACGGGTGGGCGCTTCCCGGGGGCTTTGTCGACGTGGGCGAGAGCGCCGAACATGCCGCTGAGCGCGAGGCCCGCGAGGAAATCGGTCTGCAGGTCGAACTGCAGGCCCTGCTGGGGGTGTATTCGGCGCCCGATCGTGACCCCCGCGGGCACACCGTGAGCGTGGTGTATCTGGCTCAGGGGAACGGTCAGGCGCGGGCCGCCGACGATGCGCGCGACTGCGCCTGGCTGGACCCGGGCGACCCCGGTTTGCCACTGGCCTTCGATCACCGCCGCATCGTGGACGACTATCTGCGCTATCGCCTTACCGGCGAAGTGGCTCCACTGAGAACAAGGACGGATTAGCTGTTAAGATACGCTCCCGAAGCCATTCTGACGGCCCTGTGTGACCCGCCCTGATACCGAAATCCCGGCCCCGGCCGAATCCGATTCCCGCGACGACGCTTCGCGCGCCGGCGATGAACACGTCGTGCCGCGCGTCTATACCCGCGAGGAACACGGCATCTCGCGCGCGGCCATCGACAACAACGCGCTCAAGGTGCTGTACCGCCTGCGCGACGCCGGGTACCGCGCCTGTCTGGTCGGCGGCGGCGTGCGCGACCTCCTGCTGGGGCGCGAGCCCAAGGACTTCGACGTGGCCACCGACGCCACCCCCGAGGAAGTCCGCGGGGAGTTCCGCAACTGCCGACTGATCGGTCGGCGGTTCCGGCTGGCTCACGTGCTGTTCGGCCGCGAGGTGATCGAGGTCGCGACCTTCCGTGCTCCGCACGATGCCGGTGGGGACGATGACGACGACGACGGCGACGTGGTCCTGAGCGACGACGGCCGCATCCTGCGCGACAATCGCTACGGCACCATCGAGCAGGACGCCCTCCGGCGCGATTTCAGCGTCAACGCGCTGTACTACGACATCAACGACTTCTCGGTGCTGGACTACACCGGCGGCGTCGAGGACCTGCGCGAGGGCGTTCTGCGCCTGATCGGCGACGATCCCGAGACGCGCCTGCGCGAGGATCCGGTGCGCATGCTGCGGGCGGTGCGTTTCTCCGCCAAGCTGGGGCTGCGCATCGACCCGGCGGTGGACGAGGCGATGCACCGGCTGGCGCCGCTGATGCGGGAGGTCGCCCCGGCACGGCTGTTCGACGAGGCGATCAAGCTGTTCCACAGCGGCGAGGCGGTCACCTGCCTCGACGAGCTCGAACGCTTCGGCCTGTTCGAGGCGATGTTCCCGTCCACCGCCGAGGCCTTCGACGACCCCGACGATCCCGAGGCCGGTCTCAGCCAACGTGCTTTCCTGGTCGAGGCGCTGCGCAACACCGACAAGCGTCTGGCCGAGGACCAGGGCGTGCACCCGGCGTTTTTGTATGCCGCGCTGATGTGGGCGCCGCTGCACTGGGAGGCCACGGCGCGCATCGAGGAAGGCGAGAACCCGGCGCCGGCCTGGGATCAGGCGATGTCGCAGATCCTCGACGAGCAGGGCGAGACCATCACCATCCCGCGCCGCTTTGCGCTGGTGATTCGCGAGATCTGGGACATGCAGAGCCGGCTGGAGACCCACTCCGGGGCGCGCGCCCTGAAGCTGCTGACGCATCCGCGTTTCCGTGCCGGTTACGATTTCTACTGCCTGCGGGCGCAGGTGGGCGAGGCCGACGAGCAGATCTGCAGCTGGTGGACCGAACTGCAGGAAAAGGACGAGGCCGGACGCAAGGAAATGACCGGGGCCTCCGGCGGGGATGGCAAGCGCAAGCGCCGCAAGCGCAAGCCGCGGGGGCGCGCCGGCAGCTCGGGCGGGAAGAAGGCGGGGGAAGACTCGGCATGACCCGAATCCAGCCCGGCGGGCGCACTGCGGCCGTGTCGGCCTACATCGGCATCGGCGCCAACCTGGGGGATCCGGTGGCACAGGTTCGCGGTTCCTTTGCCCGCCTTGCCGTTGAGGTGCCCGATACGCGGCTGGCCGGACGCTCGCGGCTGTACCGCAATCCGCCGATGGGACCGCCGGATCAGCCGGACTACGTCAATGCCGTGGCCCGGCTGCATACCCGCCTGACGCCGCGCGAACTGCTGCATGCGCTGCAGGCCATCGAACAGCGCTGCGGGCGCGTGCGCGACGGCCAGCGCTGGGGGCCGCGGCTGCTGGATCTGGACCTGCTGCTGTACGGCGACCGGGTGCTGAACGAGCCGGGACTCGCGGTGCCGCATCCGGGGGTGGCCGAGCGCAATTTCGTGGTCCTGCCGCTGCAGGAGCTGGCACCGGGGCTGGAGATCCCCGGGTGCGGCCCGCTGGCGGCGCTGGCCCGTGCCTTTGACCCCGCCGCCCTGATCCCGGTGGAGGAGTCGGGCGACAGTGAAGCGGAGGCCGCCGCGGTGGAGCCACCACCGGGCCGCCGCGCGGGGGCGGGCGCATGAGCCTGGGCCATTTCGACTTCATCGCGGTCGAGGGGCCGATCGGCGTCGGCAAGTCCTCGCTGGCGCAGCGGCTGGCGGAACACCTGCGCGCGGAGCTCTTGCAGGAGGCCCCCGACGAGAACCCGTTCCTGGAACGTTTCTATCAGGATCCGGCCAAGCATGCCCTGGCCACCCAGCTGTATTTCCTCGTGCAGCGGGTCCGCCAGCTGACCCCGGTGGCGCAGAAGGGGCTGTTCCAGCAGGCGCATGTGGCCGACTACCTGATGGACAAGGACCCGCTGTTCGCCGAACTCAATCTGGCCCCGGACGAGCTGGAGATCTACCACGAGATGTTCCGCCGGCTGCGCCAGGGGCTGCCGCAGCCGGATCTGGTGATCTATCTGCAGGCGCCGGTGGACGTGCTGCAGGAACGCATCCGTCAGCGCGGACGGGCCTATGAACGCCGGATCGAAACCGCCTATCTGGAGCGGCTGAACGCCGCCTACGCGGATTTCTTCTATCATTTCGAGGGACCGGCGCTGGTGATCGTCAACGCGACCGAGATCGACTGGGTGAACAACCCGGCCGATTTCGACCAGCTGCTGCAGTTTCTCGAACCGATCCAGGGCGGGCGACACTACTTCAACCCGCTGCCGATCACGCTGTAGGGGACACGCATGGGGGCGATCACCGTCAACACCCTGGCCGAGCGTCGGCGGGCCGGCGAGCGCTTTGCCTGTCTGACCGCCTACGACGCCGCGTTCGCGCGCCTGCTGGACGAGCAGGGCGTGGAGGTGATCCTGGTCGGAGATTCGCTGGGCATGGTGGTGCAGGGGCACGCCACCACGCTGCCGGTAACCCTGGAGGACATGGTCTATCACACCGCCGCGGTGGCCCGCGGGGCACGCCGGGCCCTGATCATGGCCGACCTGCCGTTCCTGGGCGATGCCGATCCGGCCACCGCCCTGGCGCAGTCGGGCGCGTTGATGCGGGCCGGGGCGCACATGGTCAAGATCGAATGCAGCGCGACCCAGATCCCGGTGGTCGAACGCCTGGTGGATGCCGGCATCCCGGTGTGCGCCCACCTCGGACTGACCCCGCAGGCGGTGCACCGCATGGGCGGATATCGCGTGCAGGGGCGCGATGCCGAAGCCGCGGCCCAGCTGGAATCCCTGGCCGGGCGGCTGGAGAAGGCCGGGGCCCAGGCCCTGCTGCTGGAAGGCGTGACCGAGGGGCTGGCGACCGCGGTGGCGCGGGCGGGCGACGTGCCGGTGATCGGGATCGGCGCCAGCCCCGCCTGCGACGGCCAGGTGCTGGTGATCGCCGACGTGATCGGTCTGACCCCGAATCCGCCGCGCTTCGCCCGCGATTTCCTCGCCGAAGGCGGCTCGCTGGCCGGTGCGGTCCGGGCCTATGTCGGCGCGGTGCGCGAGGGGCGCTTCCCCGAGTCCGGCGTGCATACCTTTTCGTAGCGAACTCCGGTTCAGACGAGGCTCGGGACGGCCATGAGAATCCTTCGAGATCGACCACAGATCCAGGCGATGCGCCGTGAGTGGACCCGGCGCGGCAGCCAGGAAACCATTGCCCTGGTGCCCACCATGGGACACCTGCACGAGGGGCACATGACCCTGGTGCGCGAGGCGCGGGCGCGGGCCTCGCGCGTGGTGGTGTCGATCTTCGTTAATCCGCTGCAGTTCGACCGCGAGGAAGACCTCGCGAACTACCCGCGCAGCCTGGAAGAAGACTCCCGCCGGCTGGCGGATGCCGGCGTCGACGCCCTGTTCTGCCCGGACGAATCGGTGATGTACCCGGACGACGGGCTGCCGCCGGTGAAGGTGGTCGTGCCGGTGCTGTCGGAGATCCTCGAGGGGGCGTTCCGTCCGGGCCATTTCGACGGTGTGGCGACGGTGGTCGCCAAGCTGTTCAACCTGGTGCGCCCCGACATCGCCCTGTTCGGCGAGAAGGATTACCAGCAGTTCCGCCTGATCGAGCGCATGGTCAGCTCGCTGGACATGCCGGTGCGGGTGGATGCGGTACCCACGGTGCGCGAGCCGGACGGGCTGGCCTGTTCCTCGCGCAACAGCCGGCTGACCGCGGAGTCGCGCGCGCGAGCGCCGGCGCTCAAGCGCGTGCTCGACGAGGTCGCCATCGTCTGCCGGCGCGACCGCAGCGGCGCGGCCGACCGGGTCACCGAGATCGAGGCGGAGGCCTGCGACCGCCTGCGCGAGGCCGGGCTGGATGCCGAATACGTGGCCATCCGCCGGGCGATGGATCTCGCCGAGCCGGTGGCCGGCGAGGCCCTGTGCGAGCAGGACCTCGTGATCCTCGGGGCCGCCTGGCTGGACAGCGTGCGCCTGATCGATAATCGCCGGCCCTGAGTCGGACGCGGGACATTGCCGCTCCCGCGTGCATCGCGCATAATTCCGGCCCCGTGAAAAGACCGTTCGCCGACGGAAGACGCTTATGCTGGTCACCATGCTCAAGGGCAAGCTGCACAAGGCCCGAGTCACGCACTGTGAGCTCGAGTACGAGGGGTCCTGCGCGATCGATACGCGTCTGCTGGAGGCCTCCGGGATCCTGCCGTTCGAGCAGATCCAGATCTACAACGTGGACAACGGCGAACGCTTCACCACATACGCGATCGAGGCGGAAGCCGGGTCCGGGGTGATCTCGGTCAATGGCGCCGCTGCGCACAAGGCATCGGTGGGCGATCGCGTGATCATCTGTGCCTACGGCCAGCTGGATGCCGCCGAGGCGCGCGAGTTCACCCCCGATCTGGTGTATCTCGACGCCGACAATGCCATCGCCCGAACCGGGCACGATATCCCCGTCCAGGCCGCCTGAGTACGGCATTATTGGCCCGGGGCCCTGCATGAGCCCCGGGGCCCCGGCCAGTGCGTGTCCCGCTCCGGTCTCAGCCGGTGTTGCGCATACCCGCGGCGATCGCGTTGATCGAGCGCAGCAGCGGCGAGATCCAGGGGTTCTCCCGGGCGTCCCCGTTCCCTTCGTTCTCGGCCTCGAAACCCCGTGACTGGCGCAGCAGGTGGATCTGGATGCTGTTGAGCGGATCCAGATAGGGGTTGCGCCGCTGCAGCGAGCGCGCCAGCAGAGGCGTTTCTTCCATCAGCCCGTCCAGCTGAGCCACCCGCAGCACCTCGTTGACGGTGCGGCTGTGTTCCTCGCGTACCCGCGAATAGATGCGCTCGGACAGGTCGGTGTCGTGCGACAGCCGGGCGTACTCGGCGGCGGTGCGCATGTCGGCCTTGGTCAGGGCCATCTGGCAGTTGGACAGCAGCGAACGGAAGAACGGCCACTCCTGATACATGCGCTGCAGCTGTTCCAGGCGTGCCGGATCGTCGCCGCGCCAGCGTTGCAGCGCGTTGCCGATGCCGTACCAGGCCGGCAGGGTGTGGCGCGACTGGGCCCAGCCGAAGACCCACGGGATCGCGCGGATGGAGCTCTTGGAGCGGTCGGTCTTGCGCCGGTGCGAGGGTCGCGAACCGATGTTGAGATAGCCGATCTCCTGCACCGGAGTGATCTCGTAGAAGTAGTCGAGGGTGCCCGGGGTGCGGTCGATCAGATCGCGGTAGGCCTCCTCGCCCAGACGCGCCAGCTCTTCCATGGTCTCGCGGTAGTCGTCGCGGTCGCAGCGCGGCGGACGGATCAGGCTGCGCGAGGCGAGCATCAGGCCGGTCGCGCCCATGCCCAGCTCGTACACCGCGGTCTCGACGTTGGAGTACTTGTACGACAGGACCTCGCCCTGTTCGGTGAACTTGATCCGACCCTGCACGGTGGCCGGGGGCTGGGCGAGGATGGACTCGTGGGTCGGGCCGCCGCCGCGCCCGACGGTGCCGCCGCGGCCGTGGAACAGCTGGCAGCGCACGCCGTAGCGGTCGGTGATGCCGACGATCTTCTTCTGCGCCTCGTAGAGGTTCCAGCTGGAGGCGAGGATGCCGCCGTCCTTGCAGGAGTCCGAGTAGCCCAGCATCACGTCCTGGACGTTGCCCGAGGCGGCCAGCAGGCGTGCGTACACCGGGTTGTCGAGCAGGCCTTCCAGTACATCTTCGACGTGCAGCAGGTCCTCGATGGTCTCGAACAGCGGCGAGATGCGCAGGTGACAGAAGGCGCCGTGTTCCGGGTGCTCGCCGGCCAGTCCGGCCAGGCGGCCCAGCAGCAGGACCTCCAGTACGTGCGAGGCCGCATGGGTCATGGAGATGACGTAGGTGCCGATGCCGTCCGGACCGACCTCGCCGCGCATGCGCCGGATGACCTCGAAAACTTCCAGGGTCTCGCGGGTACGTTCGTCGAGGGCGGCGCGATCGGGCTGCGGCAGCTCGTCGCCGCGGCCAATCAGCTCCGCCAGACACCGCTGACGGGCGGGCTCGTCCATGGCCGCGTAGTCCAGGGACGGATCGATGTGGCGCAGGATCTCGGCGACCGCCTCGGTGTGCACGGTGGATTCCTGGCGCACGTCCAGGTGATGCAGATGGAAACCGAAGGTCTCCACCAGGCGGATGAGGTCGGTCAGCGCGCCGCTGGCGATATTGCGGTCACCGTGGCTGATCAGGGAGTCACGGATCAGCTTCAGGTCCTGCAGGAAGGTTTCTGGCGTGGCGTAGGCGCTGTTGGTCGGCAGCACGGCGGCCTCGCCCCGGATCCGCCGGGTGACCGTGGCCAGGGTTTCCTGCAGGCGGTAGCGCATGATGTAGAGCTTGCGCCGGTAGGGCTCGGTCTCGAAGCGGTCGGAGGCGCCCTGGAATACGGCATTGGAGATGGTCGAGTCCGCCTGAAGGCTGGCGAGGAATTCGGCCGATGGCTCGCACATGTAGGAGGAGTGCGTGAGGACGTTGCGCAGGTCGTTGACCCGCTTGATGTACTCGCGCAGCACCTGTTCCATGGCCAGGCGCGACGCCAGTGCCGTGACCTCCGGGGTGACGTTGGGGTTGCCGTCGCGGTCGCCGCCGATCCAGGAGCCGAAATGCAGGAACGCGGGGATGCGTACCGGCAGGGAGCCGGCCGGGTTGACCCCGTAGATGCGGCGGATCGCCTTCTCGAGGAAGCGGTAGCTCTGCGGCACCGCCTCGAACAGGCTCTCCTCGAAATAGAACAGGCCGTACTTGATCTCGTCCTGGACCTCCGGCTTCCTCACCCGCACCTCGTTGGTGCGCCACAGGATCTGGATCTGGCTTTCCAGCTCTTCGGTGATCAGGCGACGTTCCTCGTCGCCCAGCCCCGGCTGATTGAGGCGGTCGGCGGTCTCGAACACCCGGCGCTGGTTTTCCATGGTGGTCCGCCGCCGGGCCTCGGTGGGATGCGCGGTGAACACCGGCTGGTAGTGCAGCTGTCCCAGCAGTTGCTCCAGTTCCTGCGCGGTGACGCCGTCGTCGTGCAGTTCGCGCAGGGCCTGGTCGAAGGAGCCCAGCCACAGCGGCTCGCCACTGGAGACCTGGGCGCGGCGCCAGCGGTAGAACAGGTCTTCCTCGGCGATGTTGACCAGCGAGAAGTAGATGCTGAAGGCACGGATCACGCGTTCGGTCAGGGTCGTGTCGAACTGCGTGATATCATCCATCAGTCGCTGGCGCAGCTCCGGGTCTTCCTCCTTGCGCAGGCTGACAAATCCACGGCGCAGGGTTTCCACCGCGTCGAAGACGGTCTTGCCCTCGAGTTTCCAGATGACGTTGCCCAGCAGTTCTCCGAACAGACGCACGCGCGCGCGCAGTTCCTTGTCCTGGGGCAGGAAACGGTCGTTGTGATCGGCTTGGTTCATGAGGCGGCCCGCGCAGCAGGGGGCCGGCCGCAGCCGGCCCCGCCGTGGTGGTTGCTTGCCTGCCGGCCCGTGCCGGTCGGCGGCGAAAGCCGGCGATTATAGCGCAGATGCGCCTGCGCGCGCCCGGGGGCGGTGTTCGCGATAGAGTTCGAGATAGGCCCCGGCGGCGACCTGCCAGTCGAAGTTCTGCTGCATCCCGGTGCGCATCAGCTGTTCCCAGCGGCCGTCGGCGCGGGCGTGGTAAAGCGCCAGGGCCCGCTCCAGGGCGTCGCCGAGCGCCGGGATGCTGTCCGGAGTGAAGCTGAAACCGGTGGCACGGCCGTCCTCCAGGGCTTCGGGAGTGGCGTCGACGACGGTATCGGCCAGGCCGCCGGTGGCATGCACCACCGGCGGGGTGCCATAGCGCAGGCTGTAGAGCTGGTTGAGCCCGCAGGGCTCGAAGCGCGACGGCATCGCGAACAGGTCGGCGCCCGCCTCGATCTGATGGGCCAGCGGTTCGTCGTAGCCGATGTGGACACCAACCCGCCCGGGGTGGGCCCGCGAGAGGGCGCCCGCGGCGTGCTCCAGGTCCGTCTGTCCGGAGCCGACCAGCGCCAGCTGGATGTGCCCGGCCTCGGCCAGCGGGGCGGCCACCGCCAGCAGCAGGTCCATGCCCTTCTGCTCGACCATGCGCCCGACGTGTCCCAGCAGCGGGATGTCCGGGTCTTCGGTCAGCCCCAGGCGGCGCTGCAGCGCGGCCTTGCAGGCGGCCTTGCCGGAGAGGTCGTCGGGGCCGTAGGCGGCGGCGATGTGCGGATCGCGGGCCGGGTCCCAGGCGCGGTAGTCGACGCCGTTGAGGATGCCGTGGAACACGTTGGCCCGGGCGCGCAGCACCCCGTCCAGGCCCATGCCGTGTTCCGGTTGCCGGATCTCGCGGGCATAGGTGGGCGAGACCGTGGTGATGGCGTCGCTGAACATCAGGCCGGCCTTCATGAAGGACAACTGCTGGTGGAACTCGACGCCGTCCGGGTGCCAGAGCTCGGCGGGCAGACCCAGTGCGGTCGCGGTTTCGGCCGGAAACAGGCCCTGATAGGCGAGGTTGTGGATGGTGAATACCGACGCCGGTGCATCCCGCGTGCCGCAGGCCTCGCGCAGGTAGATCGGCAGCAGGCCGCATTGCCAGTCGTTGCCGTGGACGATCTCCGGGGTCCAGTTCAGCCCGGCGTCATCCGCGGCCACCCGGGCCACCGCACGGGCGAAGCCGGCGAAGCGCTGCGCGTTGTCCGGCCAGTCCTGGTCGTTGGAGGCGGTGTACGGGTTGCCGGCGCGCTGGAAATATTCCGGCCAGTCGACCAGGTAGACCGGCATGCGCGTGCCCGGCAGGTGGCCCTCGATCAGCTGCCACGGAGCGTCTTCCGGTCCCGGGTGGGTGACCGGCCGGCGCAGGCGCTGCACCGCCTCGGGGTAGGCCGGCAGGATCAGGCGCGCGTCCTGTCGCCGGCGCCGCAGGGCGACAGGCAGGCTGGCGCTGACATCGGCGAGACCGCCGGTCTTGACCAGCCCGAAGACCTCGCTGGTGGCAAAGAGGATGCGCATGACGGCTTCTCCGTAACGGGGCGTCCAGTGTAACGCAGGAGGCGCCGGTTCACGGCCGGGCAGGCTGACGGGCGCCGGGTCGCGGATTATGCTGTACCCATCCCCCCGGACGTCGAGGTAGCCGCATGAACCGTTCCGATCGAATCGCCGCGCGCGAAGCCCTGCAGAAGGAAGCCCGGCGCCTGGAGCCGGAACACCTGCGCGAACTGCTGGTGCGCGAGCCGGAACGGGTGGAGCGTGATGTCTGCGAGGTGGCCGGCCTGCGCCTGGACTGGACGCGCCAGCGGCTGGATGCTCGAGCCTGGGAAGGCCTGTTCGATGCGGCCCGCGCGGCGGGCATCCCGGCCGCGCTGGAGCGTCTCTTCGGGGGCGAGCGGGTCAATGTCACCGAGGGGCGCGCGGCTCTGCACACCGCGCTGCGGTTGCCGCGCGAAGCGCGCTGCGAGGTGGACGGCGAGGACGTGGTGCCGGTGGTGCATGAGGTCCTGGACCGAATGGAGGCGTTCGTGACGGCGGTGCACGACGGGACGCACCGGGGATTCAGCGGGCGGGCGATCGACACGGTGGTGAACATCGGGATCGGGGGCTCCGATCTGGGGCCGCGCATGGTCTGTCGCGCGCTTGCCGACCATGCATGCCCGGCTGCCGGGGGAAGCCCGCTGGACATGCATTTCGTTTCCAATGTCGACGGCGAGGCCCTGTCCCGGGTGCTGCGCGAAGTGGATCCGGAGACCACGCTGTTCGTGGTCGCCTCCAAGACCTTCACGACTCAGGAGACCCTGACCAACGCCCGTGCGGCCCGCGAGTGGCTGGTGGAGCATGCGGCCGGCGATGCGTCCGCGGTCGCGGCTCATTTTGTGGCGGTTTCCACCGCGCGCGAGCGCGTCGAGGCCTTCGGTATCTCGCCCGAACGCATGTTCGGTTTCTGGGACTGGGTCGGCGGTCGCTATTCGGTGTGGTCGGCGATCGGCCTGCCGGTAGCCCTGATGCTGGGGATGGAGGGCTTCCGCCGCTTCCTGGCGGGGGCCCACAAGATGGACGAGCACGTGCGCACCGCTACGGTGGAAGACAATGCCGCGGCGCGCATGGCCCTGGTGGACCTGTGGAATCAGGACACCCAGGGTGCGGAGTCGCGCGCGGTGCTGCCCTACGACGAGCGGCTGTACTTCCTGCCGCCGTATCTGCAGCAGGCGGAGATGGAAAGCCTGGGCAAGCGGGTGCGGCTGGACGGCACGCCGGTGGAAGGGCATACCGGGGCGCTGGTCTGGGGCGCAGTGGGCACCGACGGGCAGCATGCGTTCTATCAGTTGCTGCATCAGGGTACGCGGCGGGTTCCGGCGGAATTCGTCGGCGTTGCGCGCGCCGAACACGACCTGCCGGAACAGCACCCCATGCTGCTGGCCAATCTGGTGGCCCAGGCCGAGGCGCTCGCCCTGGGGCGCAGCGAGGACGAGGCCCGGGCGGAGATGGCCGCCGCCGGTCGCGATGCGGCCGAGATCGAGGCGCTGGCGGCGCATCGCAGCTTCCCCGGCGACCGGCCGAGCACGCTGATCCTGCTGGAAGACCTGGATCCGGAGCGCCTGGGGGCGCTGATCGCCCTGTTCGAGCACAAGATCTACGTGCTTGCGAGCCTGTGGGAGATCAACGCCTTCGATCAGTGGGGCGTGGAGCTGGGCAAGCAGCTGGCCGGCCGGGTGCTGGCGGACCTGGACCCGGCCGGCGAGCCGGGTCCGCACGACCCGGCGACCGCCGCCAGCATCGACTGGCTGCGCCGGCACATGCGCTGAAGCGCCCGCGGAGGGACCCGGCGGCGCGCGTTCAGGCCTGAATCGCGTCTTCGTCGTCCGGCAGCACCGGGACGTCAGTGGGCAGCGTGATGGTGTGGGTCTCGCCGTCCAGCCAGAAGCGCAGTTCGGCTTCTTCCTCGTCCGGGGTGGTTCCCACGGCCTCGAGGAAGTCGATCGGGGTTTCCGGGCTGCGTCCGTTGACCTCCAGGATCAGCGCGCCCTGCTCCAGGCCGGCCTCGGCGGCGGCTCCCTCGGCACGGCTGACGAGGACGCCGGCCTCGTCCGGCAGGCCCAGGGCCTCGCGCAGATCCGCACGGGCCTCGATCACGGTGATGCCCAGCGCGGTGACGATCTCGTCGTCACCGGGGGGCTGGAAATCGAAGGGGACGTCGGCCTCGAGGATTTCCGGTGCCACCGCGATGGGCGCGCCGGTGCGCACCGCCAGTGCGAGGGCGTCGCTGGGCCGCGCGTCGATCCGGCGTGGTGCCCCCTCGCCGGGGACACGCAGTTCCAGCATGCCGAGGTAGGTGCCGTCTTCCAGCCCGTCCACGATGGCCCGTTCGAGCTTCGCATCCAGTTCTGTCATCAGGCTGACCATCAGGTCGTGGGTCATCGGTCGGGGCACGTCGACCTCCTGCATGGCCAGCAGGATGGCGCGGGCCTGGTCGGTTCCGATGACGATGGGTACCACCTCCCCGGATTCGGGGTCGCGCAGCAGCGCAATGGGCAGGCCGCTGTGCGAGTCCACCCCCACGGTGGCCAGCTCCACCGGCAGGAGGGTGTCCGGGTCGCTGGCCGGCTCGCGTGCGTCGGCGTGGGAGGTGGCGGCCACGGCGCCGAGGAGCAGCCCCAGGGCGGCGGCCCATGCAGCGATCCGGGAGCGGGCGGGACGATGCGGGTAGCGGGACATGGGGCTCTCCGTGAAAAGGGACCTGAATACGGATCATGGCAGTCCCGCACCCGCGGGGTCCATCGCGGACCTGAGGAACGTGCGGTCTTGCACGTGGCCGCTCCGGGCGTCGTTTATGCTGGGCCGGAACCCGCGCACCGCAGACCGGAGAACCCCATGGAAGTGACGCAGCGCCCGTATGCCCCGGCGGCCGAACAGAACCGCGAGCCGATCCTGGAGGTCCTGGAACGGTGGTTCATCCGTCCGGGTGCGCTGCTGGAGCTGGGGGCGGGGACCGGCCAGCACGCGGCTTTCATGGCGCCGCGCCTGGGACATCTGCAGTGGCTGCCCACCGATGTCGCCGAACACCTGCCGGGGATCGAGGCGTGGCGGCGCGAGGCGGCGGCGCCCAACCTGCAGCCGCCGCGCGCCCTCGACGTCGCCGCTGATCCCTGGCCGGATGGTCCGTTTCGTTACGTCTACAGCGCGAACACGGTCCACATCCTGCACTGGTCGGGGGTGGAGGCGCTGTTCGCCGGGGTCGCCCGGGTTCTGGAACCGGACGGGCTGTTCGCGCTGTACGGGCCGTTCGCGCACGACGGGGAGCACACGGCCGAATCCAATGCGCGCTTCGACCGTTCTCTGCGCCAGCAGGACCCGGGCATGGGGGTGCGCGATCGCGCCGATCTGGACGCGCTGGCGCAGGCACATGGCCTGAGCCGGGAGGCGGTGGTGGACATGCCGGTGAACAACCAGATCCTGATCTGGCGGCGGGATCCGGTCTGAGCCGTACGGTTTGTGAACCGGGTCATGGTCCGGCGGGAACTTCGGGCGAGGTGGCGACACCAATGGTTGACCATGAAATGGCCATGGAAATGGATCCAGGGCGAATCATAGGATTAGGCGATCGGTGTGATTGATATAATAGAATTCACATCATAAGAATTCGCCGATATAGTGATGCACATGATCGATAACGATCATCTGCCACTAACCGAATCAACGGAACCAAGCAAAGGAGATAGCGATATGACGCTTCGTCTGGGCGATACCGCACCGAACTTCCAGGTCGACACCACCACCGGCAAGATCGACTTCCACGAGTGGATCGGCGATTCCTGGTGCTTCTTCTTCAGCCACCCGGCCGACTTCACCCCGGTGTGCACCACCGAGATGGGTCGCACCGCGCAGCTCGCGAAGCAGTTCGCGGACCGCAACGTGAAGCCGCTGGGCCTGTCCACCGACACGGTGGAAGAGCACAACAAGTGGATCGAGGACGTGAACGACACGCAGAACACGACCCTCGAATTCCCGATCGTCGCCGACGCCGACAAGAAGATCTCGGAACTCTACGAGATGATCCACCCCGGCGAGAGCGACACCGCGGCGGTGCGTTCGGTCTACATCATTGATCCGAACAAGAAGATCCGTCTGATGATGACCTACCCGATGTCGCTGGGCCGCAACTTCGACGAGATCCTGCGTGCCATCGACGGCCTGCAGACCGCTGACAAGCACGGCATCGCGACGCCGGCCGACTGGACCCCGGGTGACAAGGTGATCATCCCGCCGACGGTCAGCAACGAAGAAGCGCAGAAGAAGTTCCCGCAGGGCTTCGACGAGATCCGCTCGTACCTGCGCTACACCAAGGTCTGAACCTCCGGGTTCCGACCACCGGTCCCGGGGTTCTGCCTCCCCGGGCCGGGTCTCTCCGGGCCCCTCCGGTTCTGCCGGGCGGGGCCTTTTTTGTGTGTGCGGCGCGCGTGGGTTTCAGGGCAGCAGCGGGGCGAAGCCGGCCCGATAGTCGGGATACCGGAAGCGGTAGCCGGAGTCCTGCAGGCGCCGGCTGTCGCAGCGCCGGCCGCGGGCCCCGTCGCGGGCATCCACGCGGTGGACCGCCGCGTCTGCCGGCAGGGTGCCCAGGCGCGCGGCGAGCCAGTGCAGCACTTCGCTTTTCAGGGCCGGTTCGGTGTCCACGCCGAGATAGACCGGATCGGGATCGGCCAGCGTGAACAGGTGGTGCAGGATGCCGACCGCATCATCGCGGTGGATGCGGTTGGTCCACGTCGGCGGTTCGTCATCGCCCAGCTGGCCGGCGCGCGCCAGATCCAGCATGCGTTCGCGCCCCGGTCCGTAGATCCCGCCCAGGCGCAGGCGGATGCCACGGTACGGCGAGGCCTCCAGCAGGCGTTCGGCCTCCAGCAGGCGGCGTCCGGAGAAGCGTTGTGGCAGGGCGGGGGTGTCTTCGTCGACCCGGCTGCCGTCATCGACGCCGTAGACGCCGGTGGACGACACGAAGATCACGCGTTCCGGCTGCAGGCCCTGGCGCTCCAGGGCGCCCAGCGCGTGCTGCAGGGCGTCGACATAGGCGCGCCGGTAGCCGGTGTCGTCCATCTGGTCGGGGGTGGTGATGAAATACACCGCCCGGGTCGAGCGCGGCAGCTCCGGCAGGCCGTCGGGGTCCGTCAGGTCCCCCTGCAGCGGCCGGATCCATCCGGGCAGGCGTTCGGGATGGCGCCGCAGACCCCAGACCCGGTGTCCGGCGTCGTGCAGCCGGCCGGCCAGCCCGGTGCCCAGGTCTCCGCAGCCGAGGATCAGTATATCGTCCATGCGGTTCACTCCGGTGTGGCTGGGGGTTACGCTACTCCCCTGCTCCGGCGTTGGGGGATTTCCCGCGTCCTGATCATTTTTTCTCGGGGGTCGAGATGGGTCGCCGCAAGCCGAAACCGGACAGCGTGAACTGCCCCTGCGGGTCCGGTCGCCCGCGTGAGCGGTGCTGCGGGCCGCGCATCGATGGCACGGCCCCGGCGGAGACCGCCGAGGCGCTGATGCGCTCGCGCTACACCGCCTACACCGAGCATAACGAGGCCTACATCCTGGCGACCTGGCATCCGCAGACCCGCCCGGCCTCGCTGGAGCTGGACCCGGACCGGCGCTGGCTCGGGCTGAGTGTGCGCGGCAGCGAAGCCGGCGGCCCCGACGACACCGCCGGGAGGGTCGAATTCGTCGCCCGCGCGCGGCTGCACGGCCAGGGCATGCGCCTGCACGAACGCAGCCGGTTCCGGCGAATCGACGGCCACTGGTACTACATCGACGGCGACACGCCGGACGCCTCGTGAACCCCGTCGTCGCTGCCGCCGCGGATGCGCGTACCGGGGTGGATACCGAGGTCGATCCGGGGCTGCTGGCGGCGGTGGAGCGGGGCGTGCGTGCGCAGGCTGCGGGACAGACCGAGCACGCGCTGATCGCCCGCCTGCGCGACGCTGGCGTGGTGCCCTTCGCCGGGGCCGACCTGCGTGAACCGCTGGGGCTGTTCCGCACCCATTTCCTGCTGTTTCACTGCCTCTATCGCCTGCGCGACCGGCTGGCGGCCGAAGGCGAATGGCTGCGCATCCATTGCCTGGATATCGGCATTCAGGCGCGGGCCACGGACGGCGCGGGGGCCGCGGCAACCGCCGGCACGGTCTCCGCGGCCCTGGTGCGCGAGGACCCTTTGCGGGCCTATTACCTCGACCTGAGCACTCTGGATCACATGGATGCGGCCGCGGTGCAGGCCCTGCTGGACGGCTTCTGGCGGCGGATGGACGGCGGCGACCGCCGGGCAGCGGCGCTGGCGGTGCTGGAGCTGGCGGATCCGGTGGACGACGCGGAGATCCAGTCCCGCTACCGCCGCCTGGCCCAGCGCCACCACCCCGACCGGGGTGGCGACACGGCCACCCTGCAGCGCCTCAACGAGGCGCGCTGGATCCTGCTGGGCGACTGACACGTCTCGCTCCGCCGCCGGAGGGCTCAGTCGTCGGCGTCGTCCATGGTGGTCACGAAGGCCTGTTCCACGGTGTAGGTGCCGGTCCCCTTGTAGCTGGTCTGTACCCAGCCGTGCTCCTCGAGCCACTGGCTCATCTCGCGGTTCATCGCCGGGTTGCCGCACAGCATCACGCGATCCTGTTCCGGGTCCGCGGGCGGCAGATCCAGCGCCCGGAACAGCTCGCCCGAGCGGAACAGCTCGGCGCCGCGCTGGTTGTTGTCGAACGGCTGCTGCGCCACGGGGCAGGCGAAGTCGTGATCCTCGCGGGTCACGGTGGGCATGTAGCGGAAGCGATCGCTGATCTTCGCTTCCAGCTCCTCGCGATAGGCCAGTTCCTCCACGGTGCGCACGCTGTGCACCAGGATGACCCGTTCGAAATGTTCGAACACTTCGTCGCTGCGGACCAGGGAGACGAACGGCGCGATGCCGGTGCCCGTGGCCAGCATGTACAGGTGCCGCCCGGGCTGCACGTAATCCACCGTCAGCGAGCCGGTGACCTTGGTATTGATCCAGATCGAGTCGCCCGGTTCGACATGGGCGAGGCGGCTGGTCAGGTCACCGTCGGGCACGTGGATGCTGAGGAACTCGAGCTCCTCGCTGGACGGGTCCGACACGATCGAATAGGCGCGCGGGATCAGTTTGCCCTCCGGGCGCAGGCCCAGTGTCACGAACTGGCCATTGCGGAATTCGAAGCCCTCCGGCCGCGTGGTGGTGAAGCTGAAGGTCTTGTCCGACCAGTGGTGCAGGGACGTGATCTGCTGTTCCGAGTAGGGCATGACGGGGCTATTCTCCGAGTGATCTGGTCAACAATTTAACAGGCGGAGGAAAGAGGTGCCCAATGAGCGGGCTTGCGCCGGGGCCATGCAGCGAAACACGGGGATCCCCGGCAGACAACCGCTCGTTGGTCAGGACGAAGTGCGAAGGTCCTGCAGGCAGTCGCGCAGGGGACGCGGACGGGCGATGTGATAACCCTGCACGTAGTCCAGACCGATGGCGCGCAGCCGTTCCATGCCCTCGGCGTCCTCCACCCCTTCGGCGATGGTGTGCAGACCCAGAACACGGCCCACCCGGTGGATGGCCGTGACCATGGCCGCATCCACCGGGTCCTGAGCGATCCCGCGGACGAAACTGCCGTCGATCTTGAGGAAGTCCACCGAGAGTTTCTTCAGATAACCGAAAGAGGACAGCCCCGAGCCGAAGTCGTCCAGCGAGAAATGACAGCCAAGATAGCGCAGTGCGCGGATCAGGCTGATCGCCTGGTCGTGATTGGAGATCGCCGCGGTTTCGGTGATCTCGAAGGTCACGCGCCGCGGGGCGATGCCGTGGTGCGACAGGCGGTCGGCGATGAAGTCCAGCATCTCCGGCTGGGCCAGCGACTGGCCCGACAGGTTGATGGCCACCGGGATCGAGTCGTCCGGGTGTGTGGTCAGCTCGATCAGCACCGCCTCGATTACGTGACGGTCGATCTCGGGCATCAGGTGGTAGCGTTCGGCAGCCGGAATGAATGCCCCGGGCGCGATGAGCTCGCCCTGCTCGTCCTGCAGCCGCACCAGTACCTCGAAATGGTCCAGGCTGTGTCCGGCGGCCGGGTCCAGACGCTGAATGGGCTGGGCAAAGGGGACGAAACGGGCCTGTTCCAGGGCGTCGCGAATGCGCCCCACCCACTCCATCTCGCCGTGGCGCTGGCGCAGGCGATCATCGCCCTCGCGCCACAGGTACACCGTGTTGCGCCCGGTTTCCTTGGCGGCGTAGCAGGCCGAATCGGCCTGGCTGAGAAGGATGTTCAGATCCTTCTGCGCCCCGTACACCGGGACCAGGCCGATGGATACCCCGATGTCGAAGCGCCGGCCCTCCCATTCGAAGCGCAGATCGCGCACCGTGTCGATGATTTCCTCCGCAATCTCCTGCGCGCGCTCCACCGGACAGTGGTTAAGCAGCAGGCCGAATTCGTCACCGCCCAGGCGCGCCAGGGTGTCGCTCTCCCGGATGTGCCGGGGCAGCAGCTCGGCCAGGCGCTGTAACAGGGCATCGCCGGCCAGGTGGCCGCAGGTATCGTTGACGATCTTGAACTGGTCCAGGTCCATGTAGCACAGCACATGCGGTGTCCTGTGCCGGCCCGGAATTGACAGGGCCGACTCCACCCGGCGCTCGAACTCCCGACGGTTGAACAGTTCGGTCAGGTCATCGTGGGTCGCCTGGTGGTTGAGGCGGCTGGTCATGTCCGACAGGGCGGTCATGTCCTGCAGCACGATGACCGCGCCCGTGACGTCTCCATCCGTTGCTCCGCCCAGGGGCGAGACCGTGGCGCGCACGTGGCAGGGGCCCGCGCAGATTTCCAGGCGACCTTCCGGGTACTCCAGGGGCCGGCCCCAGCGCAGACAGCGCGCCGCGAGGGGTGTCGCGCTGTCCTGGCCGGGTTCCAGGAGACCGATCGTGCGATCCGCATCGGCGTCCAGGACGTTCGCCCGGTCCACGTCCAGGAGCGCTTCGGCGGCCGGGTTGATGTACTGGATCCGGCCGTCGGCATCGGTGGTGATGACCCCGTCGGCCAGTGATTCCAGGGTGGTCGAGAGCCGGTCGCGTTCCGCTTCCAGGTGCCGTTCGGTAACGCGCAGGTCGGTCAGGTCGTAGGCCACGCCGATCACGCCCGAGATCACGCCGTCCGGCTCCGCGGTCGGGGTCCAGCTGATGTTGAGGCGGCGGCCATCGAGATCGAATTCACTGGCGAAGTGCTCGCCCGCGAGGGCGCGACGCAGGTCCTGCGGCACCTGCGGATGGTCCGCCCAGCGTTCGAAGGCGTTCACGCCCACCAGGTCGTGGTTGTTCAGCCCCAGGCCGTACAGGCCGGCACCCTCTGACAGCGTGATGTAGCCGTCGGCATCGAGGGAGAACAGGATCAGCGGAGCATTGGCGACGGTGACCTCCAGCTGGCTTTCGAGGTCATGCAGGGTCTGCTCCGAGATGCGCTGGCCGGTGATGTCGCGCAGGGTGGTGAAGACCTCGATATCGTCGTCGTGTTCCACCGCGCGGGTACGGACCTCCGCCGGGAAATGGCTGCCGTCCGGACGCCGCATGCGGGTCTCGAAGCGTGCGGGCAGGTGATGCGCCGGATTTTCGTGAACGCGCCGGACATCGTCGGGCGAGGCTTCCATGTCCAGTGCGGAGATGCTCCGGCCGTCGAGCTCCCCGGCGTCGGCGCAGTGAAAAAGCCGGCAGGCCGCCTGGTTGGCCGCCACCACATGCCCGGCTCGATCAAGGACCAGGTGAGCCTCGGGCGCCTGCTCGAAAAGGTTGCGGTAGCGTTGGGAGTCCGGCGCAGGTGACATCGCGGTTGTCGGGTGACGGGCTGGATCACTGACGATACAGAGTGCCCGGGCCGCTGTCAGATCCCGTACCATGACCGGGGGAGTCCGGTCATTTCGACAGGGAATTTGCGGGTTCGGTCTTGAAGCGGGGGGGCGGCGGCCCCATCGTTCGGGTCAGTTGCCAATTTTGAAGCGAGGATCAATCCGATGCGAATGGATCGCCTGACGACCAAATTCCAGAGCGCGATCTCCGACGCCCAGTCGCTGGCGGTGGGCCGGGATCATCAGTTCATTGAACCGGCCCACCTGCTGCTGGCCATGCTGGATCAGGAGGGCGGCACCACCCGCCACGTGCTCGACCGTGCCGGGGTCAACGTGCGCCAGCTGCGCTCCGCGCTGGGCGAGGCGCTGGATCGCATGCCGAAGGTGGAGGGTGCCGCCGGCGACGTGCACGTGTCCAGCGACCTGGGGCGCATGCTCAACGTGTGTGACAAGCTGGCCCAGGAGCGCAAGGACCAGTACATCCCCAGCGAGCTGTTTCTCCTCGCCGCCATCGACGAGAAGGCCGGCGTGGGCGAGATGCTGCGCAATGCGGGGGCCAACAAGGATTCCATCGAGGACGCGGTGGAGCAGATCCGCGGCGGGGCCCAGGTGGACGACCCCAATGCCGAGGAGAATCGGCAGGCGCTGGAGAAATACACCACCGACCTGACCGAACGTGCGGAGCAGGGCAAGCTGGATCCGGTGATCGGGCGTGACGAGGAGATCCGTCGCTCGGTGCAGGTGCTGCAGCGGCGAACCAAGAACAACCCGGTGCTGATCGGCGAGCCCGGGGTCGGCAAGACCGCGATCGTCGAGGGTCTGGCCCAGCGCATCGTCAACGGCGAGGTGCCCGAGGGCCTGAAGGACAAGCGCGTGCTGGCGCTGGACATGGGCTCGCTGCTGGCCGGGGCCAAGTACCGCGGCGATTTTGAGGAACGCCTGAAGTCGGTGCTCAACGAGATCTCGCAGGAAGAGGGTCGCGTGATCCTGTTCATCGACGAGATCCACACCCTGGTGGGCGCCGGCAAGGCCGAGGGCGCGATGGACGCCGGCAACATGCTCAAGCCGGCGCTGGCGCGTGGCGAGCTGCACTGCATCGGCGCCACCACGCTCAACGAATACCGCGAAAACATCGAGAAGGACGCCGCGCTGGAGCGCCGCTTCCAGAAGGTGCTGGTGGACGAGCCGAGCCAGGAGGATACCATCGCCATCCTGCGCGGGCTGAAGGAGCGCTACGAGGTGCACCACGGGATCGAGATCACCGACCCGGCGATCGTCGCCGCGGCGCAGCTGTCGCAGCGCTACATCACCGACCGCCAGCTGCCGGACAAGGCGATCGACCTGATCGACGAGGCCAGCTCGCGCATCCGCATGGAGATTGACTCCAAGCCCGAGTCCATGGACCGGCTGGAGCGCCGCCTGATCCAGCTGAAGATCGAGCGCGAGGCGCTGAACAAGGAGTCCGACGAGGCCTCGAAGAAGCGCCTGGGCACGCTGGAGGCGGAGATCGAGCGCCTGGAGCGCGAGTACTCCGACCTGGAAGAGGTGTGGAAGTCCGAGAAGGCCTCGGTCTCCGGCGCCGCGCAGCTCAAGGAAGAACTGGAGCGCGCGCGTCAGGAGCTGGAGACCGCGCGGCGTGCCGGTGACCTGTCGCGCATGTCCGAGCTGCAGTACGGGAAGATCCCGGATCTGGAGAAGTCCCTGGCCATGGCCCACGAGATGGAGAGCCAGGAGACCCGGCTGCTGCGCAACAAGGTGACCGACGAGGAGGTCGCCGAGGTCGTCTCGCGCTGGACCGGGATCCCGGTGGCGAAGATGCTGGAGGGCGAGAAGGACAAGCTGCTGCGCATGGAAGAGGCCATCGGCGAGCGCGTGGTCGGCCAGAACGAGGCGGTCACCGCCGTGGCCAACGCCATCCGCCGTTCACGCGCCGGGCTGGCGGATCCCAATCGTCCGAACGGCTCGTTCCTGTTCCTGGGCCCCACCGGCGTCGGCAAGACCGAGCTGACCAAGTCGCTGGCCGGCTTCCTGTTCGACACCGAGGAGGCCATGGTGCGCATCGACATGTCGGAGTTCATGGAGAAGCATTCCGTGGCGCGGCTGATCGGGGCGCCTCCGGGCTACGTCGGCTACGAGGAAGGCGGCTATCTGACCGAGGCCGTGCGCCGCAAGCCGTACTCCGTGATCCTGCTGGACGAGGTCGAGAAGGCGCATCCGGATGTCTTCAACGTGCTGCTGCAGGTGCTGGATGACGGCCGTCTGACCGACGGTCACGGACGCACCGTGGACTTCCGCAACACGGTGATCGTGATGACCTCCAACCTGGGCTCGCAGCAGATCCAGGAGATGGCCGGCGAGGACAACTACGATCGCATGAAGGGCGCGGTGATGGAGATCGTCGGGCAGCACTTCCGGCCCGAGTTCATCAACCGCGTGGACGACGTGGTGGTCTTCCACCCACTGGAGCGCGAGCAGATCCGTGCGATCACCGAGATCCAGCTGCGCTATCTGCGCGAACGCCTGGAGGAGCGCGAACTGGGGCTGGAGGTCTCCGACGCGGCACTGGATCACCTTGGCGAGGCGGGCTTCGACCCGGTATACGGGGCGCGGCCGCTGAAGCGGGCGATCCAGACCCAGCTGGAGAACCCGCTGGCGCAGCAGCTGCTGTCCGGCGAGTTCGTCTCCGGCGATACCATCCGCGTGGACATGGAGGGCAACCAGCTCCGCTTCACCAGGTACGCAGCCGTCGCCTGATCCGTCCGATGCATTTCCCCACCTCCAGGGCCCGCCCTGCGCGGGCTTTTTCTGGGAGGGGGCGGGGAAACGATAATTATTGTTTGCTGACCGGGGGCTGCTGCGTCCGCAACGGGTTGCACGTTCAGCAGTGGTGCCGAGTCAGGTATAAGGCGTGCTGGAGTGCCCTACCCCATGATGCAGTAATTCCCTTGCCTCGGAATTGCATCACTCTGCCAGCGCGGTCAGGGCGTGGCGCAGTTCCTGTTCTTCCATGAAATCGGTGTTGATCACGATGATGGCATGGTCGTCGATCACCGAGAAAACGAAGGTGCCATGATCGGCCGTGCGGAAGTAGTAGTGGAGATGGCCCGAGACCTCCCAAACGTCCGTTTCCGCGTCGGCGACGAATATCCGCCGGAAGGCGTCGATGGCCGAGTTTGCACAGCTATCTTCGGCCTGTGAATCCAGGGTCGACCGGAAGAAATCGGGATAACTACATGCCCCGGTTTCCAGGTCGCCCCCCCGGGAGAGGCTGATATAGTCCTTTCCGGACTTTTCGCTGTACTTGATGATCAGAACATTATCCTTGCCCCCCGCTGACCCTATGGCAACAGGGTTCGGAGGAAGCAGGTATTGCTGTCCGGAGTATGACAGTGTCAGCTGGTCACCTGATGTCGCATTGGGGCTGGCCAGCATGAGGGTGAACGAAAGCGCAAGTGCGACCGAAGCAAGTCGTTTGCTCATGATCACAACCCCATCAGCGCCATATTGATTCTCGACTTGTACGCAACGGCGACCTGACTGCGGCACGTCTCGTACTGGGACGTATCGCCAGAGGCAATGCGCTTGCCAATCTTCGCCAGCTGCTTGGCCGCATAACGGGGCCCCGCCTTGGTAGCGCCAGGGCGCGGAACCATGTCCATTGCCGCTGTGCAGGACTGAGCTTCCTGAAGCGCTTCGAAGGCAACCTTCGCGACATTCCGGGTTACAGCATGGGGCGCTGCGGTGTCTTCACCCCAGAAATAGTTGATCACCGTGGAGATCCGTTCCCGGTCGTCGTGGTTCATCGCCAATCTCCTTTTGGCTGTTGCTATGTTGTCAACCCTACGTTCGGTCCGAATTGGTTTCAAGCTTGCCTCACTCGCCCTGCAGGCCACCCTCTCCGTCAGAAGTGGTCACCGCAGGTCGCGGGCTTTCTGGTGAGCTGTGCCTCCCCCATGGAAGCGCTGAACCAGGCCGCCCCCGGGGGATGCTCCTCCGGGACGCTTTGGCGTACCCCCGCTGCGCCTGCACAACGGCCGATGCCCGAGCAGAGGCAATCGGGCCCGGGCATCGGCTCGTTTGTGGTCAGTGCCACCTGCGCGGTGCTGATGTTCCTGCTGCTGGTCGTGGCCGGCATGCTGGAACTGTAGACCCCGGGAGCTCAGATGTGGCCCATGGCCTCCATGGCGCGGGCGACCTTGACGAAGCCGGCGATGTTGGCGCCGACCGAGTAATTGCCCGGTGAGCCGTATTCTTCGGCCGTCTCGAAGCAGGTCTGGTGGATGTTCGCCATGATCTCCTGCAGGCGCGCTTCGGTGTGTTCGAAGGTCCAGGAGTCGCGGCTGGCGTTCTGCTGCATTTCCAGCGCACTGGTGGCCACGCCGCCGGCGTTGGCGGCCTTGCCGGGACCGAACGCGATGCCCGCCTCGCGGAAGGTCTGAATGCCCTCCGGGGTTACCGGCATGTTGGCGCCTTCGGCGACCGCGATGCAGCCGTTTTCGACCAGCGCCTTCGCGTCCTTGCCGGTCAGTTCGTTCTGCGTGGCGCAGGGCAGGGCGACCTCGCAGGGGATCTCCCAGATGCAGCCGTTTTCGCGGTATTTCGCGCTCGGCTTGCGTTCGGCGTAGTCCGAGACCGGGCCGCGTTCACGCTCCTTGATCTGACGCAGCAGGTCCAGATCCAGGCCGTCCTCGTCGAGGATCACGCCACGCGAGTCCGAACAGGCGATGACCTTCGCGCCCAGCTGCTGTGCCTTCTGCGTGGCGAAGACCGCCACGTTGCCGGCACCCGAGATCACTACCCGCTTGCCTTCGAGGGAGTCGTTGCGGGCCTTGAGCATCTCCTGGGTGAAGAACACCGCACCGTAGCCGGTGGCCTCGGTGCGCGCGCGGCTGCCGCCCCAGTCCAGACCCTTGCCGGTGAACACGCCCGACTCGAAGCGGTTGGTCAGGCGCTTGTACTGCCCGAACATGTAGCCGACCTCGCGCTGGCCGACGCCGATGTCGCCGGCGGGGACGTCGGTGTATTCGCCGAGGTAGCGATACATCTCGGTGATCAGGCTCTGGCAGAAGCGCATGATCTCGCCGTCGGAGCGGCCCTTGGGATCGAAGTCGCTGCCGCCCTTGCCGCCGCCGATCGGCAGCCCGGTAAGCGCATTCTTGAAGACCTGGGAGAAGCCGAGAAACTTGACGATCCCCAGATACACCGATGGATGGAAGCGGATGCCGCCCTTGTACGGCCCCAGCGCGCTGTTGAACTGCACGCGGAAGGCACGGTTGATCTGCAGTTCGCCGCGATCGTCCTGCCAGGGCACGCGGAAGATGATCTGGCGTTCCGGTTCGCAGATGCGCTGGATGATCTTCAGGTCGGCGAATTCCGGGTACTTGACCAGAACCGGGCCCAGGGTCTGCAGCACCCCGTGCACGGACTGGTGAAACTCCGTCTCGCCCGGGTTGCGGTGCAGGACTTCCTGATAAATCGGCTCGAGTTTCTCGTCGAGACTTCCGTTCATGAGTGTCTTCCTGTGTGAATCATGGGCGCGCATTAAGGCATAAGCTGCTACCCGGGACAATCCTGGCTGCTCTTTTGTGGTGCAGAATGCACATGGATGGTGCGGGCTGGACGGCCGGCGCGTGGCGCGGGAACATGCCCGGAATGGAAGCGTAAGGCCCGCCGTAGGCCGGGTCAAAGGATGAAACCATGGATGAGCGGGCAGGGGTGCGTGACGTGTTCCGCCGGGCGATGTGGCGGCTTGCGTGGATGCCTGTGCTGCTGGCCGTGGCGGTGGCCGGGACCGGCTGCACCCTGCTGGAGGCGCGCGGCCAGTTTGCCGCGATGCAGGGGGGCTGCGTACTGGAGGGCCGCATCGCCGGGGCCGGAGAGCCTGGCAAGGATCCGGACGACGGGGCCTACGTGGTGCTGGCGGTGCGCGAGCGCGGTCAAGGGTTGCCGCCGGAGGTGGTGGATCACGTGCTCACTGGGTCCGGCGGGCAGTGGTTCTTTGCCCTCGAACCGGGCGTGTGGTCGGTGCTGGGTTACTGGCAGGATGGCCGCGATGCGGAGGCCGTGCCCGTGGCCGCCCATGCCTGGGAGCGCGGTGCAACGCTCGATTGCGGCGCCGGCGAGCGCTACCTGGACGAGCGCATCCGGGTCGACGACCCCGCGAGGCGGATCGACGGGGCGTTCGACGAGGGCGGCCTGACGTTCCCGGGCGCGGCGGCGGAACGGGCGGCACACCAGGATGGTTCGCTGCCCAGCCTCGGGCGGGTTACGGCCTTCGGTCTTGTCACCACGCTGGCGGACCCGCGATTCGATCCGGCGATTGCCGCCGCCAGTCAGTGGCGGCCGCTGGATTTCGTCCGCGATGGCTACGCCGGGGTGTATTTCCTCGATGGCCCCTACGATTCCTCGCGCGAGCCGGTGCTGTTCATCCACGGCATGAACGGTTCGCCTGCCTCCTTCGAGGCGCTGGTGGAGGACCTGGACACCCGCCGTTTCCAGCCCTGGGCTTATTACTACCCGTCGGGTGTCCCGCTGGAAGCGGCCGCGGTGCACCTGGCCCAGGTGATGGAGGAGCTGGAGCTGCGCCACGACCTGGAGCGGTATCAGGTCGTGGCGCACAGCATGGGCGGCCTGGTGGCGCGCGGTTTCCTGCTGGAGCGCGAGCGCCGCGGCGCGCCTGCCCGGGTGCCGCGGCTGGTGACCCTGGCCACGCCCTGGGGAGGCCACCGGATGGCCGCGACCGGGGTCGCGCATGCGCCGGTCGTGGTGCCGGTCTGGCGTGACATGGCGCCGGGCAGCGAATTTCTGGAAGGCCTGTTCGCCGGCTCGGTCGGGATCCCGGCCGAGATGCACCTGCTGTTCGCGCATCGTCGGGACAGCGGGCGCAGCCGCGAACTTACCGACGGCGTGGTGAGCCTCGAGAGCATGTTGCGGCCGGAGGCCCAGACGGCGGCTGCGAGTCTCTACGGGGTGGATGCCACGCATGCCGGCATCCTCGAGCATCCGCGTACGCTGGAACGGGTGCGGACGCTGCTCGAGGGGCCCTGACGCGGGGCGCCGGAGGGCGTACTCTGGGGCGGTACCGGCAGACCGGGAGCAGCGGGGAATATCCATGCAGTTGTTCGAGTGCGAGGCCTGTGGCCTTGCGGTGCATTTCGACAATACCTGCTGCACCCGCTGCGGCCACCGTCTGGGTTTTCTGCCCGACCGCATGCGGGTGGCGGCCCTGGCCCCGGTCGGGGCGGGCACCGACCGGCATGGCCGCGAGGTTCCGGAAGGATGGTGGCAAATAGCCGGGGAGCCGGATGGCCAGCACTATCGGCAGTGTCGGCATTATGCGGTGGACGGCATCTGCAACTGGATGGTGCCGGAGTCGGATCCGGATCCGTTCTGCCGCGCATGCCGTCTCAACCGGACCATCCCCGATCTGAGTGTTCCCGGGAACCGGACCCTGTGGGCGCGTCTGGAGGCGGAGAAGAGGCGTCTGGTCTATGGCCTGCTGCGGCTCGGTCTGCCGGTGACGCCGAAACGCGATGATCCCGCGGGCCTGGCGTTCGATTTCCTGGCGTCCACCGCGCCGGCCTTTCAGGAAGGCGGCGGCGTGGTGACCGGGCATGCCGGCGGTCTCATCACCCTGGATATCGCCGAGGCCGATCCGGCGGTGCGCGAGCGCATGCGCGAGGCGATGGCCGAGCCCTATCGCACCATTCTGGGACATTTCCGCCACGAGAGCGGCCACCATTACTGGGAACGCCTGGTGCGCGGTGGCCCGGCGCACGAGGATTTCCGCCGGGTGTTCGGCGACGAGCGCGCCGATTATGATGCCGCGCTGCGCCGGCATTATCGCGAGGGGCCGCCGGCCGACTGGCAGGAGCGCTTCGTCAGTCCCTATGCCAGTGCTCATCCGTGGGAGGACTGGGCGGAGACCTGGGCGCACTATCTGCACATCGTGGATACCCTGGACACCGCGCGGGCCTATGGCCTCGAGGTTGGCGCCGAGGGGCTGGCCGGGTCGGCGATGAGCCACGCGCCGGACTATGATCCCTATCATGCCCCGGACATCGATACCCTGATGGATCACTGGCTGCCGCTGACCAATGCCCTCAACAGCCTCAACCGCAGCATGGGGCATGGCCACATCTACCCGTTCACGCTGACCCCGGCCGCGATTGCGAAGCTGCGGTGGGTCCATGCGATCATTCGGGCCGCGCGCGATGCGTCGGGACCGGGGCCCGGGACGGGGCCGGCCGGCGAGTCGTTCGCGTCCCGGCGGTCATCCGCCTGACCCGCCCGCGCCGGACCCGGAAACCAGGGGAGCCCATGTACAACGTTGCCACTCGCGGTCCGTTCAAGGGCCTGAATCCCCGAGTCGCCTTCGTCTCCATCGTTGCCGTGCTGATCATCGTGGCGCTGGCGATTTACCGTACCGATCAGGTCGATTCCGCGGTCAGCGGGGCACGCGATTTCCTCAGTCCCCTGCTGGAGTGGTATTACGTCGCCGCCATGGCCTTCTTCCTGGTCCTGGTAATCTGGCTGGGCATCGGCCGTTACAAGGACGTCCGTCTGGGGCATGACGACGAGGTCCCCGAGTTCACTACCCTGTCCTGGCTGGCGATGCTGTTCGCCGCGGGCATGGGCGTGGGGCTGCTGTTCTGGGCGGTGGCCGAACCCCTCAGCCACTATGGCGGCAATCCGTTCGTGGCCGGCGACGGCGACCCGGCGGCGGCGGACATGTCCATGGTGCTGACCTATTTCCACTGGGGGCTGAACGCCTGGGCGGTGTTCGCGCTTCTGGCGCTGATGCTGGCCTATTTCGGCTTTCGTCGTGGCCAGCCGCTGGCCCTGCGCTCGGCCCTGCACCCGATGCTGGGCAAGTACGTGCATGGCTGGCCGGGTGACATCGTCGACCTGCTGGCGATCCTCGCGACGGTATTCGGCATCGCCACCACCCTGGGCCTGGGCATCCAGCAGCTGGGGTCGGGACTGGACCACCTCACCGGGATGGGCACCTCGGCGACCACCGAGGTGGTGATCACCGCGGTGCTCACGGTGATCGCGGTGCTGTCGGTGGCGACCGGGCTGCAGTCCGGCGTGCAGCGGATCTCGCAGGCCAACATGTGGCTCAGCGCAGGGCTGCTCGCGCTGCTGCTGATCTGGGGGCCGACCCAGTACCTGCTGGCGCTGGTGGTGCAGTCCACCGGCTCCTATCTGCAGAACCTGATGGGGCTGTCGCTGTACACCCATGCCCACCATACCGACGGCTGGCATGCCGACTGGACGGTCTTCTACTGGGGCTGGTGGCTGGCCTGGGCGCCGTTCGTCGGGCTGTTCATCGCGCGCATATCGCGCGGGCGCACCCTGCGCGAGTTCGTGATGGGCGTGCTGCTGATGCCGACTCTGATCACCTTCGTGTGGCTGGGGCTGCTGGGCGGGACCGCGCTGTACGCCGAATCCGAGGGGGTGGCCGGCATCGCTGTCGCGGTCAGCGAGGACATGACCCGGGCCACCTTCCTGACCATGGAGACCCTGGAGCCGGGGCTGGTCGCGATCGGCGGCAGCATACTGGTGACCGTGCTGATCGCGACCTACCTGCTGACCTCCGCGAACGCCGGGATCGTGGTCATCAACACCCTTCTGGCGCACGGCTCCACCGAACATCGCACGGTGCACCTGGCGACCTGGGGCGGGGCGATGGGCCTGCTGACCGCGGTGCTGCTGCTGGCCGGCGGGCTGGAAGTGCTGCAGAGCGCGGTCATCCTGGCGGCCCTGCCGTTCTCGCTGGTGATGCTGGTGATGGTCGTCGGGCTGATCCGCGGGCTGGAGGAGGAGCGGTGGGCACCGCGTCCCGGCGAGCACAACATCGTGCCCTCCGAGCCCTGGCAGGTCCCGCCTGACCGGGCCTACGAGGATTTCGACGTGGAGGACGACGCCCCGCTGGCGGAGCATTCGTCCGACGATGATCGCGACGACGAGGGCTGGCGCTCGCGTCAGGGCTGATCAGTGTTTCCCTAAAGGCCCGTCGCTGCACGGGCGGACTTTCGGTGCTTCCGGGCATGGCTTAGGGTTGCGCGCAAACTTTGAGTGTGAATGGAGAATCCGGAAATGAGCGACGAAACCCTGCAGCTGTCCGGCGAACTGATCCAGAAGGTTCAGGGCGTCTTGGCCGAGGCCGATCCGCGTGCCCAGCAGCCGCTGGTGGCCGTGCAGTACCTGAGTGCGATCACCGGCTTTCTGCTGGCGCAGATGCCCGAGTCGGTGGATGAACGCAAGGATTACCTCAAGCAGCTCGCCGCCTTCACCGAATCGGTGTTCGACGACGTGGAAGGCCAGAAGCAGCAGCAGCCCGCCGCCCCGCAGGAAGCCAGCGGCGTGTGGCGCCCCGGCGACGACTGAGCCGGCGGTTGGCGACGGGGACGCCGGGGCGGCCGGTCAGTCCTCGTCGTCCTGACGGCGCTGCCGCATCTGCCGCAGCATTGCCTCCTGTTCGTTGAAGCTGGGCATGCGGCGTTTCCCCCCGGCATCGCGATCGCGGTCGTTGGCACCGGCGGGGCCCGGCTGGCCCGGGCGTTCGCCTTCCTTGACCTCCTGGTATTCCTGCAGCTCGCGCCGGGCGTCCTCGTCGGAGGTGTAGCGTCCGCGATAGTCCTGCGGCGGGCGGTCGCCCTTGCGCAGGAAGGCCCGCATCCGCAGTTCCTTGTTGTAGCGCGTCACGCGACGGTCGATCCACACCAGGTCGAAGGCCGCCAGCGCGGCGACCGGGGCCGCCGGGAGCAGCCACCAGAGTGCGGGTGCAAGCACGGCGAGGGCGGCGGTGGCCGCGCTGCCGGCGATGAACGCCACCGCACCGACGGGTTCGTGGAGATAGAAACGGTGCCCGCCGACGGGGAACAGCAGCCACGCGGCATAGGCTGCCGGCCGCGAGCGCATGGTGCTGGCCAGCCGGGCGTTGACCGCCTGCAGCCCGCCACCTTCCAGATCGAGTTTCTTCCAGGCCTTGCTCATGCGGCGCAGTCTAGGGAAACGCCGAGCAATGTGCACATTCGCACGGGTGCCCCGGGTTTTCCGGGAGATCCGTCCCCGGCTCCTCAGGTGGCCGGCGCCGGCACTGGCGGCGAATTCGCGTGTGTCCAGCGGATCACGTCGTCCAGCGGCATTGGCCGGGCGATGCCGTACCCTTGAACCGCATCGCAGCCCAGCTGGTGCAGCTCGTTCAGGGTCTCTTCGTCCTCCACGCCCTCTGCCACCACCTGCAGCCCGAGGTCGTGTCCCAGACCAATGGCCGCGCGGGTGATCTGAGCGTCGACCGTACGCCGGGTCATGTCGCGCACGAACGCCTGGTCGAGCTTGAGTGCGTGCACCGGGAGTCGGCGCAGGTAGGACAGCGACGCCTGGCCGGTGCCAAAGTCGTCGATCGCCACGTCGACTCCGGCGTTCTGCAGGCGGCCGAGGGCGGCGATGACCTCCTCGGGGTTGGCCATGACCGCGGTCTCGGTGAATTCCAGCTCCAGGTCGCGGGGTGACAGCCCGGCCCCCCGGATGATTGCGAGCACGTGCTCGGCGAACTCGGGATCGAGAAAATTCCGGGCGGACACGTTTACGCTCACCGGTACGTCGATCCCGGATTCGCGCAGGCGCAGTGTGTCGGCGGCCGCGCGTTCCAGCAGTTCGCGGGTCAGCGGGTGGATCAGGCCGGTGTGTTCGGCCTGCGGCATGAACTCGTCGGGCGGGATATTGCCTAGCCGCGGGTGCTCCCAGCGGAGCAGGCCTTCCAGCCCGAGGAGGCGGCCGTCGTCCGGGCGAGTCTTGGGCTGATACCACAGGTGCAGCTGGTCGCGGCCGAGTGCCTCCTGCAGTTCGCCGAGACGCTCGACCGTGCGCCGCGAGCGCTCTTCCTGCTCGGCGTTCCAGACACGGCAGGGAAGCCCGCTGGTGCGCGCTTCGTGTATGGCCATCCAGGCGCGGGTCAGCAAACCGGCGGGATCGTCGCGAGGCCCGGTCGGAAAGGCCGTGACCCCGGCGTGTGCCCCCAGATAAACCGGGATGCCGCGAACCAGAAACGGGGCCTCCAGCCGCTCCACGGCCAGACGGGTGATCTCGCTGCAGGGCGCCTCGCCGTTGGCCGGAACGATCAGGGCGAAATGGTCGTCGTGGACATGGTAGAGGCGACTGCCGGTTGCCTCGGCCATGGTCTGCAGCCGCTGGCTGATGGCCTGCACCAGGCGGCGTTCGGCGTCCAGCCCCAGGGCGCTGACGGCATCCGCATAGTTGTCCATTCGCAGGCTCGCGAGCCATGCCGGGCGGGGGATGCCCGGCTCTGCCAGGTCGCGCTCCAGTGCCTGGCGGTTCGGCAGGCCGGTCAGCGGGTTGGCAAGCGCCTGGTCCACCAGACGCCGCGCGTGCCCGTGGAGCTGGGCGAACATCCAGCCGGTGACCCCGCCGAGGAAGACATAGAGTCCCGCACGGGTGGTCCAGTTGAGCAGCGGTTGCATCTGCCCGGTGGTGGTGTCCAGGGGCATGAACGGGCCCAGGACCAGTCCGGCGAGCAGGCCCAGTGCGGCGCCTCCGCGCGGGCCGAAGATCGCGGCCCCGGCCAGGATCGGGATCAGGATGAAATTCAGGTAGGCGGTGGCGGTGCCGCCGGTGCGCAGGACCAGGGCGACCACGGCACCCATCTGGATGAGGATGAGTACCAGGGCGGCCAGCCGTCGGCCACCGGAAATCTCCAGCCAGGGTTCGGGCCGCCAGCGGGAGTCGAGCAGCTGTTGTATGTCCATGATGTCCCTTTCTGGAGTATTGCTGCAGCGGATGCAAGCGGGATCCCTGCGCCGGCATGTGCCGCGCTGGCAGTGGCACTGGTAGCATGCCGGTTTCCGGCGCGACAGGGGTGAACGGGGCCGATGGCCGATCGACGCTTGCAGGTGTTTCTGACGGTGGCGCGGCAGCTGTCCTTTACCCGCGCCGCGGAGATCCTCCACATGACCCAGCCGGCGGTGACCTTTCAGGTCCGCCAGCTGGAGGAACAGCTGGACGCGCGGCTGTTCGATCGCAATCACAACCGGGTGGCCCTGACCGAAGCCGGGGAACTGGTGCGGCGTTACGCCGAGCGGATCTTCGATACCTACGGCGAGATGGAGGCCGCCCTGCGCGAGCTGAAGGGGGCCGCCGGGGCGCTGGTGATCGGCGCCAGCACCACGGTGGCCGAATACATGCTGCCGTCGCTGCTGGGGGCGTTCCGCCGTGCGCATCCGGAGATCGGCATCCGCCTGCGGGTGGGCAACACCGGCATGGTGGTGGGCATGGTCGAGGAAGGCAGCGTGGACCTGGGTATCGTCGAGGCGCCGGTGACCCATCGCAGTCTGGAGGTGCAGGCCTGTTTCAGTGACCGTCTGCAGCTGGTGGTGCCGCCCGACCATCCGCTCGCCGGACGTGACAGTGTCGGGGTCGAGGCCTTCATCGATGCCCCATTCATATGCCGTGAGGAGGGTTCCGGGACCCGCGAGGTCATCATGGAGTACCTTGGGCAGGCCGGGTACGACCGCAACGCCCTGCGCGGCTGCATGGAACTGGGCAGCCCCGAGGCCATCAAGGGGGCCGTGGCCGCCGGAATGGGGGTCTCGGTGCTGTCCGAGGCCGTGGTGGCCAAGGAACTGGCCCTGGGCGAACTGGCGGCGATCCCGCTCGATCCCGCGCTGGAACGGCCAATCTCGCTGGTCCATGCGCGACAGAAATTCCGGGTGCCGACGCTGGAAGTGCTCAAGCAGTTCCTGCAGGACTACTGCCGGCCCGGCCCCGACATGCCCAAATAAGGACAAAGTGCGATGAAGAACTACTGCGTAGTACAGCACACCTATTCCGAGTTCCTGGCCCTGATCGAGGCCCAGCTCGAAAAACGCGACATCGGATTCTCCTACTACCGCCCCTTCGTCGGGCAGGACCTGCCCGGGTCGGCGGCCCAGTTCGACGGCCTGTGGCTGCTGGGCGGGGCCTGGCCCACGGCGGACCGCGAGAACAACCCGCAGGTCCCGGACGAACTGTCCCTGATCGACATTTTCCGCCGCTCGCAGCGCCCGGTGGTCGGTCTCGGCATGGGCGGACTGCTGGTGGCCGAGCAGGCCGGAGGTACGGCCAGCGAGGAGCCGCCTTACGTGGCGCGTTTCACTACCGCCCACAAGACCGCGGCCGGCGAGGGCGATCCGGTGGCCGAAGCGGTGGACGGCCACCGCGTGCTGCAGCTGCACCACGGCTCGGTGGAGCTTCCCGAGGGTCTGGAGCCGATCATGGTAGATGACGATGGCCAGTGGCTGATGGTGCGGCCCGACGAGCTGACCTATGGCATGCTGTTCCGTCCGGAGGCCAAGCCCGGGATGCTCGAGGATATCCTGATGGAGGGCGACCACAATCCGCCGCCGAACATGGGCGAACTGCTCGGCGAGGCGCGCATGGAATGGAACCAGATGCAGCAGGTTACCGACGAACTGCTCGTCGCCCTGGTCAAGCAGCTGTCGCTGATGCAGGAGCGGCGCAAGATGCCCGTGTTCAGCCTGCAGATCGAGGGTGATGGATGATCCCGCCGAAGGGCTCGACGGACGCCGGCCTGCCCGGGGATCTCGGACAGGTCCTGGCCGGAGGCCAGGGCGGGCGCAAGCGTGATGTGACCACCGAGGCCATCGCCGAGGTGGCCGCGCGCCTGTCCGAAGCCGACCGGACGAGCCTGCTGAAATTCGCGCGTTTCCTCGAATCCCAGGGCGATGGCGCGGGCGGGGAGTCCGGTGATATCGCCGCGGGGTCCGAACCCGAGCCGGCCGGCGTGCCGGAACCCGAGCCCATCCCGCGGCCCGCGGGCGAGTCGGTGATCAAGGCGATGCGCCGGCTGACCGCCACCTACTACATGCTGGATCGCGGCAAGCTGCTCAACGAGGCCTCGTCCTTGATGGCCCAGCACGTGATGCAGGGCCGCGAGGCCGAAGAGGTCATCGACGAACTGGAAACGGTATTCTGGTCGCACTATCAGGCCAGGGTGCAGGCCGAGGACCCGCATCGCGGCGGCAACGACAAGGACAGCCCGACGTCATGATCGACATGCTCCGCCAGTGGTACCGGCGGCACTTCACGGATCCGCAGGTGGTGATCCTGGCCATGCTGTTGCTGGCCGGGTTCCTGGTGATCGTGTTCGCCGGGCGCATCCTCGCGCCGCTGCTGGCGAGCGTGATCATCGCCTATCTCCTGGAAGGGGCAGTGGCCAAGCTGCAGCGCCTGCGGGTGCCGCGCATCCTCGCGGTGATACTGGTGCTGCTGGGAGCACTGCTGGCCACGCTGGCCGCACTGTTCAGCGTGGTGCCGCTGATGTCGCAGCAGGTGACCCAGCTGGTGCGCGAGCTGCCGGGCATGATCTCCGAGGGGCAGAAACTGTTGCTGCAGCTGCCGGAGCGCTACCCCCAGCTGATCACCGACGAGCAGGTGTTCGAGCTGATGGGCGCGATCCGTGCCGAGGCCACCCAGCTGGGACAGCAGGTGGTGACGTTCTCGCTGGCCTCCGCGCGCCATCTGGTGGATGTGGTGATCTACCTGATCGTGGTCCCGCTGATGGTGTTCTTCATGCTCAAGGACCGCGACCAGATCCTCGGCTGGATCCGGGGGTTCATGCCGCGCGACACGCATCTGGCCAGCGAGGTCTGGGGCGAGGTGAACGTGAAGATCGCCAGCTACGTGCGCGGCAAGTTCATCGAGATCCTGATCGTCTGGGTCGTCAGCTTCGCCACGTTCAACTGGTTCCAGCTGGAATACGCGGTGCTGCTGTCGTTCATGGTCGGCATCTCCGTGATCATCCCCTACATCGGTGCCGCGGTCGTGACCATCCCCGTGGCGGCGGTGGCGTATTTCCAGTTCGGCCTCAGTTCCGAGTTCGCCTGGGTGCTGGTGGCCTACGGCGTGATCCAGTTCCTCGACGGCAACGTGCTGGTGCCGCTGCTGTTCTCCGAGGTGGTCAACCTGCATCCGGTGGCGATCATCGCCTCGGTGTTCATCTTCGGCGGGATCTGGGGCCTGTGGGGCGTGTTCTTCGCCATCCCGCTGGCCACCCTGGTGCATGCGGTGATCAAGTCCTGGCCGCGGTCCCTGCCACCCGGATCGCCGCCGGGCGATCCGCCGCCGTCCGACGGGGACGCGGATCCTGCCGCAGCGACCCCCGCGCGCGACTCCGCCTGAGGCGGAGTCGCGTTCCTTTTTCGTACACGCCGACCAAAGATCCCGCATGACCGGAACCGAACTGCTGATGAACGTCACGCCCCAGGAGAGCCGGGTGGCCCTGGTGGAGAATGGCGTGCTGACCGAATTGCATATCGAGCGCGCGCGCCAGCGGGGGATCGTCGGCAACATCTACAAGGGGCGCGTGGTGCGCGTGCTGCCGGGGATGGATGCCGCGTTTGTCGAGATCGGGCGCGACCGCACCGCCTTTCTGCATGCCTCGGACGTGATCTCGCGCAACGAGGAAGAGGGGCGGGGCAGCGAAGCGATCCGCGATCTGCTGCACGAAGGGCAGGAGCTGCTGGTGCAGGTGACCAAGGACCCGATGGGTTCCAAGGGCGCGCGTCTGACGACCTATATCACGGTGCCGGCCCGTCACCTGGTGTTGATGCCTAACCAGAACAATGTCGGGGTCAGCACGCGGATCGAGGACGATGCCATGCGTGCCCGCCTGCGTGAACAGGTCGAGGCCCTGCGCGACGAACTGGCCCCGCAGCACGGCTTCATCGTGCGTACCGCGGCGGAGCTGGCGGACCACGAGGCCCTGGGTACCGACACCGCGTTCCTCAAGAAGATCTGGGACAGCCTGCAGGAAGCCGCGCGCAGCGCGCCGGCCGGGACCGAGGTGTACGCCGACCTGCCGCTGGTGCAGCGAATCCTGCGCGACATGGTCGGGGTCGACCTGGAACGGGTCCGCATCGACTCGCGCGAGACCTACCAGAAGATCGTCGATTTCTCCCGGCGCTATCTGCCGGAGCTGACCGAACGCATCGAGCACTACCCCGGCGAGCGGCCGATCTTCGATCTGTTCAACATCGACGAGGAGATCCAGCGCGCGCTGGAGCGCAAGGTCGAGCTGAAATCCGGCGGCTACCTGATCTTCGACCAGACCGAGGCGATGACCACGGTGGACATCAACACCGGCGGCTTCGTCGGCCACCGCAAGCTCGAGGAGACCATCTTCAAGACCAACCTCGAGGCGGCCCAGGCCATCGGTCGCCAGCTGCGCCTGCGCAATCTCGGCGGGATCATCATCATCGATTTCATCGACATGCAGGATGACGAGCACAAGCGCCAGGTGATCCGCGCGCTGGAGAAGGCGCTGGAGCGCGACCACGTGAAGACCCAGATCTGCGACGTGTCGCCGCTGGGACTGGTGGAAATGACCCGCAAGCGCACCCGCGACAGCCTCGAACACCAGTTGTGTGAGCCCTGTCCCACCTGTGGCGGCCGGGGGTATCTCAAGACGGCCGAAACCGTGTGTTACGAACTGTTTCGCGAGATCCTGCGGGAGGTGCGCCAGTACGATGCCCGCGAACTGCGGGTGCTGGCCTCGCAGAGCGTGATCGACCTGCTGCTGGACGAGGAGTCGGCGAGCCTGGCGGAGCTGCAGAGCTTCGTCGGCATCCCCATCCGTTTCCAGGTCGAAACCCTCTACACCCAGGAGCAGTTCGACGTCGTGTTTGTCTGACGGGAGGTTTTCCAGCGTGAATGCAGCGGAGCGAACCGGGTACGCCTGGAACAGGCTGCGCACGATCGCTCGGGTGCTGCTGCCTGCGTTGCTTGTCGTGGTCCTGCTGCTGGTGCTCGTGCTGCTGGGCCTGCGGCTGTTCCTGCCGCACTGGGACGGGTTGCACGAACGCCTGGAAACGGCCGCTTCCGAAACCTCCGGCATGCAGGTGCGGGCCGAGTCGGTGGAGCTGGGCTGGCGCGGCTGGACCCCCGAGCTGGTGGTGCGCGGGGTGCACATGGTCGAGGGCGAGGCCGAGCCCCTGGAGGTCGAACGGGTCGGGGCCACCCTGGACCCGGTGGCGTCGTTGTACGCGTGGGCGCCCCGCCTGCGGCTGCAGGTCATCGGCATGGAGGCCCGTCTGGTCCGCCAGGCGGACGGGCGGGTCACCTTCCATGGCCACACCATGGGCACCGGCGAGGGCGCGGTGCTGGAACATGCGCTGGAGGCCTGGCCGGAGTTCGATGGCGAGGCGATCTCGCTGGTGTGGGACGATCGTGTTGCCGGTATTACGTCGGCCGCCCGGCTGGAGCATCTGAGCTTTCGCAGCGGCGCGGCTGGCGACGGCCTGCTGCGGCTGGCGGGCGCCCTGGACCCGGAGGCCGCCGGAAGCTTCGAACTGGGCGTGCGGATCCCGGCGTCCGCCGCTCGCGATGCCCGGTTCTTCCTCGAGGGCCAGAGCCTGGAGATCGCTCACTGGGCACCCTGGCTGGCGTATCTCGGCCTGCCGGCAATCGACGGTACCAGCGGGGCGCGGATCTGGGGTGACCTGGAAGACGGTCGCCTCACCCGCCTGCGCGGGTTCCATACCACCCGGCTGAACGGCGACGAGGACGCGCGCGAGCGCGAACTCGGACACCGCTTCGACTGGCATGTGGACGATGCCTGGCACCGCTCCGCCTGGACCGGCACGCGGCCCGGTTCCGGTGACCTGCGCATGCGCTATCGCCTGGAGACGGGGGCGCACGGCGCCGTGGTGGACCGGCTGGAGCTGGCCGCGCGCGGGCTGGATGCCGACGTCTATGCCCCGTTCAAGCCTTTGCTGGATCATGCGGCGCCCGCCCTGGCGGACCCTGTGGCGCGCCTGCGTCCGCGCGGCCGCCTGGCGGAGGGCAGGCTGGTGGCGCGGCGCGACGACGACCGTCTGCGCATCCGCGAGGCGGAGCTCGATCTGCGCTCGTTCAGTCTGCGCACGGATGGCGACTGGCCGGGGGTGCGTGGCCTGGATCTGCGTGCATGGTGGGACGCGGAGACGGACGAGGCCGGCGCCACCTTCGATGGCGAACACCTGCGTGCGGAGTTCCCGCGCGTGCTGGGTGACGAGATCCTGTGGCTGGACCGCCTGCGCGGCGAGCTGCATGCACGGCGGCATGCGCCGGGCGACTGGACCGTGACCGGCGAGGGGCTGGAGGTCCGGGCCGAGCAGGGGGCGGCTTCGCTGCGCGGAGAACTGCGCCTGGATGGTCACGAGCAGGGGCCACTGCTGGCCATGGCGATGGACATTCACCATGCCGACGGGGCCTATGCCGCTCGCTATCTCCCCGAACGCTATCTCCCGGCGACCACCTATCAATGGCTGGCGCGCAGCATCGTCGACGGTCGGGGGACCGGCGGGGGCATGGCCTACCGGGGGCGCCCGCTCGAATTCCCGTTTGCGGACCACCAGGGGGTGTTCGATCTGTGGGCCGACATCGAGGACGGAGTGCTGGACTATCAGGAGGACTGGCCGCCGGCGGAGGAACTGGCGGGGCGTCTGTGGTTTCGCAACGAGGCCTTCCGCACCGAGGGTGCGCGGGGCCGTATCCTCGACACCCGCATCACGCGCGGCGATGTCACCGTGACTGACATGACCGGCGAGCCCGATCTCGAACTGGATGCGTCGGCCGACAGCAATGCGGCCGATCTGCTCGCATACCTGCGCCGGGCCGGGCTGGGCGACGAGCTGGCGGAGCTGCGCGACGGGGCCGAGGCCGCCGGCCCGGCGGGCCTGGACCTGCAGCTCCTGGTGCCGCTGGACAGCGATCGCATGGATGACCTGCGGGTGGCCGGGCGGCTGCGGCCGCAGGGGCTGGACCTGAACGTGCCGCAATGGCCGGTCGCACTGGACGGACTGCGCGGCGAGATCCGTTTCGATACCGCGGACCGGGTGCATGCCGAGGGTCTGGAGGCAGGGGTGCATGGCGAACGGGTGGCCCTCGACATCGACTGGCCGCTGGACGGCGAACGCGCCCGGCTGGGGCTGCGTGGTCCGCAGCCGCTCGAGCCCTGGCTGGAGGGGATTCCGGAACTGGCGGCCCATGCCAGTGGCCGCGCCCACTGGGACGCGGAACTGAGCCTGGGGGGCGGGATGGACGGGATGCGCCTGGATCTGCGTTCGGATCTGGAGGGGGCCTCCATCGACTGGCCCGCACCCGTGGGCAAGACCGAGGAGCAGCGACGCGAGCTGGAGCTGTCGTTGCCGCTGGGCAACCAGCGCCCGGCCGTGGGAGATCTGGTGCTGGGGGATGCCCTGCGGGCACGCGTGCGGGTCCTGGCGGAGACCGGGGTCGGGGAGCCGCCGGCGCTGCAGGCGCTGGCCCTGGGGCTGGGGCGGGCGACGGCGGATCCCCCCGGGCTGCCCTCGCAGGGTGCCGTAGTGGAGGGGCATTTCGGCGAGCTGGATGCCCGCGCCTGGGTCGATGCCCTGCAGGGCGCCCCGTGGGCGGGGAACGTGCAGGTTGCCGGTCCCGGTCCCGATGCCGCGGAGGAAGCCGTCACCGGGGTACCGCTGAATCGCCTGATCCTGCGCGTGGACCACGCCCTGCACTGGGATGGCCTCAGCGTTCCGGAAACCCGGATCCGGGCGGTGCGGGACCTCGGGGGCTGGCAGGTGGAAAGCCGTTCGGACTGGCTCGCGGGAACCGTGGGGTGGCGCTACGGTATGGGCGACCGGCGGGACCATCTGCAGCTGGGGCTGGAACGGGTGGATCTGCCGGAGCTGGAATTCGCCGGACCCGACGGGGATCCGTCCCTCGAGGAGCCGGCGGTCGTCGAGGGTCTGACCGATCCCCGCAACTGGCCCTCGGTGCGGCTTGCCCTCGACAGCCTGCGCCTGGGGGATTACCGTTTCGCCGACATCCGCGGGGATCTGGTCCCCCACTCCGATGGTCTGGCCCTGCAGGATCTGGTGCTCCGCAGCCCGGATCCGGGTGTTCGGGCATCCGGAAGCGGGGGCTGGCGCGTGGATGCCGAGGGTCGCGGGCAGAGTCGGCTGCAGTTCGAGCTGGAGGGTGGCGACTGGGGACAGGGGCTGGAGTCCACGGGCCTGAGTCGGGCCCTGCGGGGCGGTGCCGGGAACGGCGTGGTGCAACTGGAATGGCCGGGGCCCCTGTTCCGGCCGTCGCTGCGGCGCCTCACCGGCGAGATGGCGCTGGCCATGAGCGATGGCGAACTGGCCGATGTCGAGCCCGGCGCCGGACGGCTGCTGGGCCTGGTGAGCCTCGACCTCCTGCCGCAGCGGCTGCGTCTGGATTTTCGCGACCTGTTTGTCGAGGGGCTGGCCTTCAGCGAACTCGAAGGCACTGCCCGACTCCGTGATGGCGTGCTGCACGTGCCGGAGCTCCGCCTGGAAGCCGGCTCGGCCGCCATCCGGGTGCGGGGAGATACGGATCTCGTGGCGCGCGAATACGACCAGGAAATCGTGGTCGTGCCGCGCCTGCGTACGGCGCTGCCGATCGCGGGGGCGCTGCTGGGCGGCCCGGTGACGGGGGCGGCGGTACTGCTGCTCGAACGCGTGCTGGGGATCGGCGATCAAATGGAAGAGGCGGCCCGGGTGGAGTATCGCGTGACCGGGCCGTGGGAACGGCCGCGGGTGGAAGCCCGAGTGGAAGCTGCGGAGAACGAACAATAATGAATTCGAACAATCACGAGGAACGCGCATGACACCGGTCGCCGCCATCCAGATGGCATCCGGGACCCAGCCCCGGGCCAACCTGGCCGATGCCCGCCGGCGCATGGTCGAGGCGGCGGAGCAGGGAGCCCGGGTACTGGTGCTGCCGGAGAACTTTGCCTTCATGGGGATGCAGGAAACCGATGTCCTCGACATCGCCGAGGCTCCCGATGGTCAGGGCCCGCTGCAGCGTTTCCTGGCCGAACAGGCGCGCACTCTGGGGGTGTGGATCGTGGGTGGGACGGTGCCGCTGCAGGCCCCCGACGGTGAACGCGTGCGTTCGGCCTGCCTGGTGTATGACGACCGCGGCGAGCTCGCGGCCCGTTACGACAAGATCCACCTGTTCGACGTGCACCTGCCTGACAACAACGAGGCCTATACCGAGTCGCGGGTGTACCAGCCCGGCGACGAGGTGGTGACCGTGGACACCCCGGCGGGGCGTCTGGGGCTGGCGATCTGCTACGACCTGCGTTTCCCCGAGCTGTTCCGCGCGCTGCTGGACCAGGGCGCGGAATGGCTCGCTCTGCCATCGGCGTTTACGGCGCAGACCGGGCAGGCCCACTGGGAGGTGCTGCTGCGGGCGCGTGCGGTGGAAAACCAGATGTACGTGGTGGCCGCGGCTCAGGGCGGTTTTCACGTGAACGGTCGCGAGACCTGGGGCCACAGTGCGGTGATCGACCCCTGGGGTCGCGTACTGGGGGAGCTGGGGCGCAACCCCGGGGTCCTGCTGGGGGAGATCGACGGCCGCGAGGTGGAACGCATGCGGACCGTGTTCCCCACTGTCTCGCATCGGCGTCTGGGTTGTGCCATTCCGGAGTGAGCCTCCCGGAGCGCGTGCGGGTTGCGAGAGCCCCCGCCGCTCGCGGGCTTGAAAGCGCTTCCCGGGCCCCAGGCCTCATACTGACGAAAACGAGCCAACCCGAGGGATGCATGATCGACAACCTGGCCCGACAGACCCTGCTGGATCCCGCCGGTCTCGGCGAATCCGAACTCTCCCGCCTGGTCGGAACGACTTTCGGCCAGGGGATCGACGGCGGTGACTGCTATTTCCAGTTCGCCTGCCAGGAGGGCTGGTCGCTGGAGGACGGGATCGTCAAATCCGCGAACTTCAACATCGAGCGCGGCGCCGGCATCCGCGTGGTGCGCGGCGAGCAGACCGGGTTCGCCTACTCGGACGATCTCGCCATGCCCGCGCTGCTGGAGGCGGCGGGCACCGCGCGCAGCATTGCCCGCGCGGGCCAGAGCGGCGGGGTGGCGGTGCAGGGGCGTACGCCCGCGCGCGAGCTTTACGTGCCCGACAATCCCATCGACTCCCTCGGCGAGCAGGAGAAGATCGACCTGCTCAAGGAGGTTGACGCCGAGGCCCGCGCCGCCGATCCGCGCGTGACCCAGGTGATGTGCTCGCTGGCCGGCTCGCGCGAGGTGGTGATGGTGCTCAACGCGCGCGGCGAACTCACCACCGACGTGCGTCCGCTGGTGCGGCTCAACGTGCAGGTGATCGTCGAGCAGGGCGGGCGTCGCGAATCCGGCAGCTCCGGCGGCGGCGGCCGCTTCGGCTATCGCCATTTCCTCGAGAACGGGCAGGCCGCCGCCTACGCGCGCGAGGCGGTGCGTCAGGCGCTGGTCAACCTCGAGGCGGTGGACGCCCCCGCCGGCAGCATGAAAGTGGTGCTGGGTCCGGGCTGGCCCGGCGTCCTGCTGCACGAAGCGATCGGCCACGGCCTCGAGGGCGACTTCAACCGCAAGGGCACCTCCGCCTTTGCCGGGCGCATCGGCGAACGGGTGGCGGCCGAGGGCATCACCATCGTCGATGACGGCACGCTGGCCGGGCGCCGCGGCTCGCTCAACGTGGATGACGAGGGCAATCCGACCGAGGAAACCGTGCTGATCGAGGACGGCATCCTGCGCGGCTACATGCAGGACGAGCTCAACGCGCGCCTGAGCGGCACGCAGACCACCGGCAACGGTCGGCGCGAGTCCTACGCCCATCTGCCCATGCCGCGCATGACCAACACCTACATGCTGGGTGGTTCCGCCGATCCCGAGGAGATCATCGGTTCGGTGGAAGACGGCCTGTATGCGGTCAATTTCGGCGGCGGTCAGGTGGACATCACCTCCGGGAAGTTTGTGTTTTCGGCCTCGGAGGCCTATCTCATAGAGAACGGAAAGGTGACGCGGCCGGTGAAGGGTGCGACCCTGATCGGTAACGGTCCGGATGTCCTGACCCGCGTGTCGATGGTCGGCAACGACATGCAGCTCGACCCCGGCGTGGGTACCTGCGGCAAGGAGGGGCAGGGCGTGCCGGTTGGCGTGGGCCAGCCCACGCTGCGCATCGACGGCATGACGGTGGGCGGTACCCAGGCGGCATGACCCGGCATCGTCCGGGGCGTCACCGGACCGGATCTGGTCAGCAAGAAAAGGAGAGCCGCATGAATACCGATTTTCTGGAACAGGAACGCTCCCTCCCCGAAGGGCACGGCCACGACAAGGTCGTTCAGTGGCACGTGTTCCGGGCCCGCGACAAGGCCGAGGAATTCGCCCGTCACGTCAATCTGGGCGAGGGCCAGGACCTGATCGGTGGCTGGACCCGTGACAGCGTCGGCATGCTCTACTGGGTCGGCGTGCACGTGGATGACCTCGAGCGCTGGGGTAACGTCGGCGCGGTCCACAAGCACGGCACCCGCGTCTAGCCCGACTTCCGCACGGGGTCCGGGTCCGCCCCCGGCAGGGGCGGGCGCGGACCCCGTGGTTTTTCTCTCCCCCAAATCGAAAACGGACCGGAATCCGCATGAGTCAACGTCCCGCAGTCGAGACCCCGGAAGCCGCCGCCCAGGCGCTCTCGCACAGCCCCGAATCCCTGCGCGCCCGCGTGCAGCAGGCGCTGGAAGAGGCAAAGAAGCAGGGGGCCACCGATGCTCAGGTGGTCGTCAGCCACAGCGTGGGCCTGGACCTGGGGGTGCGCAAGGGCGAGATCGAGACCCTGGAGCACGAACGCGACCAGAACCTGTCGCTGATCGCGCACTTTGGCCAGTCCAAAGGCGCGGCATCGACCACCGATTTCAGCGAGCAGGCCCTGCTGGATACCGTCGCGGCGGCCTGCCGCATCGCGCGCTACACCGAGCCGGATCCGTATGCCGGCATGCCGTCGATCGCCTTCAAGGCGGTGGACTGGGAAGATCTGGACCTGGATCACCCCTGGGAGCTGTCCATCGCGCAGGCCACCGAGCTGGCGCAGCGCACCGAACAGGCCGGGTTCGACACCGAGTCGCGCATCGAGAACTCCGAAGGCGCCTCGGTGAATACCCGCCGCGCGATGGCCTTCCTCGGCGACACCCAGGGCTTCATGGGCGGCTATCGCAGCACCCGCCATTCGCTTTCCTGTGCCCTGGTGGCACGTGGCGATGACGGCATGCAGCGCGACTACGCCTACAGCGTCAGCCGCCGCGCCGCCGATCTGGGTATCCCCGAGGACATCGGGCGCGAGGCGGCGGAGCGCACCGTGCGCCGGCTGGGCGGAGAAAAGCTCTCCACCCGCAGCTGCCCGGTGCTGTTCGCCCCGGAGATGGCGCGCACCCTGATCGGCAGTTTCACCCGCGCGATCTCCGGCCCGGCCCAGTTCCGCGAGAGCTCGTTCCTGCTGAATGCCCTGGACGAACGCATCTTTCCCGAATGGATGCGCATCGAGGAGCGCCCGCTGACCCCGCGCGGCCTCGGCAGCGCCCCGTTCGACGGCGAGGGCGTGCAGACCCGCAACCGGCCGCTGGTGGATCGCGGCGTGCTGCGCAGCTACACCCTCGACAGCTACGCCGCCCGGCGCCTCGGCCGCGAGACCACCGGCAACGCCGGAGGCGCGCGCAACGTGACGGTGCGTCCGGGGACGCTGGACGCCCCGGGCATGCTGCGCGAGATGGGCACCGGGCTGCTGGTGACCGAGCTGATCGGTCAGGGCGTGAACCCGGTGACCGGCGACTACTCGCGCGGCGCGGCCGGGTTCTGGGTGGAAAACGGCGAGATCATGCACCCGGTGGAGGAGATCACCATCGCCGGCAACCTAAAGGACATGTTCCGCGCCATCGTCGCCACCGGCTCGGATGTCGACTATCGCGGGAACATCCGCACCGGCTCCATCCTGATCGAGTCGATGACCGTCGCCGGGGAATAATCAGCCCCCGCAGTAGCGGTTGCGGCCGGCGTTCTTCGCCCGGTACAGGGCCGCGTCGGCCCTTGCGAGCAACGACTCCATGTCGGCGCCGGGCTCCCCGGCGGGATCGAACGTCGCCGCCCCCAGACTTACGGTCACCACCGGGCCCGCGCTGGAATGTTCATGCGCAAGGGCCCGTTCCTCGACCGCGCTCCTCAACCTCTCGGCGACCTCCAGCGCACCGGATGTCGGCGCCCCGGGGAGCAGGGCCACGAATTCCTCGCCGCCATAACGGCACAGGGTGTCCCCGGGCCGGTTCAGCGTCCGCGCAAGTGTTTCAGCGACCTTCTGCAGGCAGCGATCCCCGGCCCCATGCCCGTAATGGTCGTTGAAGCCCTTGAAGTGGTCGATGTCGAGCATGATCAGTGACAGGGGTTCCCCGGCGCGCTGACTGCGGCGGGTCTCCCGGTCCAGGTGCTCGTCGAAATAGCGGCGATTGTGAATGCCGGTCAGGCCGTCGAGCATTGCGTACTGTTCCAGCAGGTCGGTCCTGCGCTTGAGCTTCACGTGCGTGTTCACACGGGCGCGGACGATGGCCGGATTGAAGGGCCGGGCGATGTAGTCCACCGCGCCCAGGTTCAGTCCGTGCTCTTCGTCGCGCGCGTCGTCGAGCGCCGTGACGAAGATAATGGCAATGTCGCTGGTGTGCGGGTCTTCCTTCAGACGTCGGCAGACCTCGTACCCGTCGATCCCGGGCATCTGGATGTCCAGCAGGATCAGGTCGGGGCGCTCCGGGGCACCCTCTGCGGCCAGCGCCAGGGCCTTCTCGCCGTTGTTCGCAACCCGAATGCGGTAATCGTCTTTCAAAAGGTGTCCCAGCGCCTGGATGTTGGTCGGCTCGTCGTCGACCAGCAGCAGGGTCGGCTTCGGTTCATCGTGGTTCATGTAATGTTTCCTTGATCAGGCCCCTGCCCGGGTGTCAGCTCGTCGAGGGTTTGCAGGGCCTCATCGAATGCCATGCGTTGTACCTGCGCTTCCAGTCTCTCGCAGTCCAGACCGCGACCCCGCAGCCATGCCAGGGCCTCGCGCAGGGTTTCCTCTTCGATCAGTTCGCTGGCTTCCAGTTGCTGGCGCAGGGTGGCGACCGCGTGCATCGAACCAGCCGCATTGTCTTGTGCAATGTCGGGAAGGTCTGCGAGCGATTGCGCGGCTTCCCGGAATGCGGTTTCCAGCCGATGTATGAGCCCGGCGGACACCGGGTCGCCGTCCTTGATCAGGCGGTCGATCTGTTCGGCCAGGGACTGCAGGGTCGTGGCGGCGAGGGTACCGGCGACCCCCTTCAGGTTGTGCGCGAGCCGGTGCGCCTCGTCGTCCCGCGAGGCGCGCAGGTGGTCGATCAGCGGCTCGTAATCAGAGACCAGTCGGTCCCGGAAGTTGTGCAGCTGCCGGGAGTAAAGGGCCGCATCGCCGCCGAAATGCCGCAGGCCCCTTGCCGGGTCGAAGCCCGGCAGCGTGGCGGGAAGAGCAGGGGAGGAAGAGTCTTCCTCTTCTGCGCCGGGCGTGGGCTCCGTTGTGGATGCGTCGAGATGGGTCGCGAGTGCGGCGTAGAGTTCGGTGCTGTCGACGGGTTTGCCGAGGTGTCCGTTGACCCCGGCATCCCGCGCGCGTTGGCGGTCTTCTTCCATGACCGCCGCCGAGAGGGCCAGAACGGGGCCCGTGTAGCCATCGGCCCGCAGGCTCCGGGTTGCATCGAAACCGTCCATTACGGGCATCTGCAGATCCATCAGTACCAGATCGGGCTTCTCCGCGCGCACGGCCTCGACCGCCTCGGCGCCGTTGTCGGCTGTGGTTACGCGGGCGCCAGTTTTTTCAAGAAGCTCTCTGGCCACTTCCTGGTTGATCTCGTTATCTTCCACCAGCAGCACTCGATGGCCGCCCAGCTTCGGCACCCGGGCTGCCTGCGGAGCACGATCAGGGGGGCCGCCACCTTCTGCCCGCACCAGGGCATCGTAGAGTGATGAGGCGGTGATCGGCTTGGCCAGGTAGTCGGTGGTCAGCCCTTCAGGCAGGGTGATTTCATCCCGGGCGTAGGCACTGACCATCAGGATCGGGGGCCGCGTCTGCTTCAGTTCGCCGCGCTGGCGCAGGCGCTCGAGGGCTTCGCAGGTCTCGCTGCCATTCATGCCGCCCGGCATCATCCAGTCCATCAGGATGAAGTCGAACGGCTCGCCGCGGCGTTCCGCCGCCACCACCTGCTCCACGGCGGTCTCGCCACTGTCGGCCTCCTCGGTGAGGTAATGGCAGTGGTGCAGGAGTTCGCGCATCATCTGACGGGCGCTGGCCTGATCGTCGACGACCAGCACCCGGCGGCCCGTGGTCTCGGGGCACTCGACAATCGCCTGTCGGTCCTGGCCCAGCGGCAGGGTCAGGGTAAAGGCGAAGGTGCTGCCCTCGTCGGGGACCGACTCCATCTCCAGCTCGCCGCCCATGGCCTCCACCAAGCGTCGGGTGATCACCAGTCCCAGGCCGGTGCCGCCATACTTGCGGGTGGTGGAGGTGTCGGCCTGGCTGAAGGGGCGGAACAGCCGGGCGAGCTGCTCCTCGCTCATGCCAATACCGGTGTCGCGTACAAAAAAGCGCAGGCTGGCCTGAGCATCCGTCACCGGCCCGGCCGCACGGATCCCGAGCTCCACCGTCCCGCCGCGCTCGGTGAACTTGGTCGCATTGGCGAGCAGGTTGCCGAGCACCTGGGACAGGCGCAGGTCGTCGCCAACCAGGGCGCGCGGAAGGTCGGGCTGGATGTCGTAGAGCAGCTCCAGTCCCCCGGCGTGGGCCTTCTCGCCGAACAGCGTCGCCATCTGCTCGACCACCTCGCCGAGTCTGAAGTCGCGCGCTTCCAGCTCCAGCTGGCCGGCCTCGATCTTGGAGAAGTCGAGGATGTCGTTGATGAGGCCGAGCAGCATCCGCGAGGATTGCTGGATCTTGTGCACCTGATCGCGCTGTTTCGCGTCCAGCTCGGTCTGTTCCAGCAGCTGGCTCAGGCCGATGACCGCGTTCATCGGCGTGCGGATCTCGTGGCTCATGTTGGCCAGGAACTCGCTCTTGGCGCGGCTGGCCCGCTCCGCCTGCTCGCGTGCCTGCTCGGACTGCTGCTGGGCCTGCTTGATCTCGGTGAGGTCATCGTAGACCGCGACGATCTCGCCGGAGGAGAGGCGGAAGATCCGGTTCTCGCGCCAGCCGGCGATGCGCTCATCGTGGTACTGGGAGATCGGCAGCAGCTCCGGCTCCCCGGTCCGCGCCACCCGCTGGAAGGCCTGCAACAGCCCCATCTCGCGGACACCGGGGAAGCATTCGGTGAGCCGATGTCCGATGACCGAGTCGCGGGTGGTCCGGTCCATCTGCGCCGCCGCGGGATTGTAGTCGATGAACACGAAGTCCTCGCCGTCGTCCACCGGGCGGTAGACCGCCACCCCGCTGCGGGTCTGCTCGAATATGCCGGCGAAGCGCTCCCTGGATTCGCGCAGGGCCTGTTCCGCTTTCCGGCGGTCGGTGACGTCGCGGATCAGACAGGCGAAACGTCCGGGCTCCGGCTGGAAGGCCGTGGTGGAAAAGTACCGCCCAAGCTCGGCGGCATAATCCTCGATGCTGCAGTTCTCCCCGGTCAGTGCGACGCGTCCGAAGTTTTCGATCCAGTGTGATTCGACCCCGGGAAGGATTTCGCGCACACGCCGGCCGACCGTCATTTCGGCTTTCAGTCCGGTGAGTTGCTCGAATGCGGGGTTGACCGCGAGATAACGGTAATCCACCGGGTTCCCGTCGTCGTCGCAGATGATCTCGTGCAGAGCGAAGCCGTCCTGCAGCTCGCGGAACAGGACCTCGTACTGTTCTTGCGCATGCTGCTGTTCTTCCAGCAGGCGGATCTTGTTCCGCGCCAGCTCGACCAGGCCGGCAACCGAGGCGAGAAAACCGAGTTGCTGTTCGTCCGGTTCCGGCTGACGGTCCAGCCAGTTGAGGACCAGCAGATGGAAACCGCTCTGGCGAAAACCGAACGGATACCACAGCAGGGTTCCGATACCCATTTGGTCGTGCAGGATGCCGGTCGCGCCGTCCGCAACCAGGCTCGGGTGGGGCGCGTCTGCATGGCTGTTCATCCAGCCCTGGCGGTTACGCATCTCGCGCAAGCCGTTGCCGAATACTGCCAGCGGGTAGGTGCCGATCGACGGCGTGATGGCAGGCCGTTCGGGATTGAGCCATTCCTCCCGGCCGGTGACCAGCTCGCGTTCGAAATCGATTTCGTAGACCAGCGCCCGGTCGGCACCCAGGGCCTCGCCCAGACTGCGGCAGGTGGTCTCCAGGATCGCACCGACATTATCTTCTGCGGCAATGGTATGGGCGATGGCGTCCACGGCCGCCCGGTGCCGACGCGTTGTCGACTCGATCTCGGCGGCGCGGGCCTCGGCCTGCTTCTGTTCGGTGATGTCCAGGATGAAACCGTCCAGCCAGGCGACCCCGCCCTGTTCGTCACGCACGGCGATGCCCCGTTCCTGGGCCCAGCGAATGGAGCCGTCGCGATGCCGGATCCGGTACAGGGTCTCCCACGGCCGGTCGTCGGCGATCGCCTCCGCGATGGTCTGCGCGACCCGGTCGGCATCGTCGGGGTGGATCAGCTGTGCGTACGAGACGACGGTGTTATTGATCACCTCCGCTGCGTCATAACCCGTCAGCGGGTCGGCCGCCCGGCTCATGAAGAGCATGGTCCAGGCGTCATCGTACACGCAGCGGAAGGTGATCCCGGGAATGTTCTCCACCAGCGAGGCAAACTGGTTGCGTGCATCTTCCAGTTCCTGGCGGGTCCGTTCGATATCGGAGATGTCCTGGATGATCGACCAGATCACCTCGCGCCCGTCCGGTGCCGTGGTCTTAAAGCCGTGGAGCAGGACCGGGTAGCGCGAGCCGTCCTTGCGGATGTACTCCTTCTGGAACGGCCCGTAGCGGCCGGTGCGCTGCATCGATTCGAGCATGGCCTGTTCGTCGGCCATGTATTCTTCGGGAGTAACCTCGAAGTAACTCAGCTGCAGGAATTCTTCGCGCGTATAGCCGGCGGGCTCATTAATGGCGGCATTGAAATCGAGGAATTCACCGGTGGCGAAGTCGTTCATGGCGATGCCGACCGGCGAGAGCTCGAACAGGCCACGGAATTTCGCTTCCTCGGCGGCGAGCCGCTGGCGGTTGGCCTCCTCCTCGCTGATGTCGCGGTTGACGCCCACGACCCGCATGGCCCGGCCGGCGTGATCCCGGATGACCTGGGCCTGACCGTGCAGGGTGCGGATGGTCCCGTCATCGGCGCGGCGAATGGTGATCCGGAGGTCGAATGGTGCGTCGGATTCAACGGCGGCTTCAAAGGCGGCCACGGCTGTCTCCCGGGAATCCGGGGTCAGTGCCTCGGCCCAGTCCTCGAAGGCATTCCCGAATTCGGCGGGGTCGATGCCGTAGAGGCGGAACATGCCGTCGTCCCATTCCAGGTGGCCGCTGGCCATGTCGTAGTCCCAGATCCCCAGGCCGGCCGACTCCGTGGCCAGGGCCAGGCGCTCGCGGCTGCGCTCCAGCGCCCGACCGGCCTCCTTCACCCGGGAGGTGTCGCGGAAGACCGCGAGGAACAGGGGCTTCTCCTCCTGTGTCAGCAGCACCACCGAGACCCGTACGTCGATGATCCGGCCGTCCTTGCGGCGGTGTCGGGTCTCGAAGTCATCCCGTCCCTGCACAAGGATCCGTTCGATGTGTTCGGCGATTTCTTCCGGGGTCTTCTGCGCGTCGAAATCGGTGATGCGCAGGCGATGGAACTCCTCGGCGGTGTAACCGAGCTGCTCGTGGGCCAGCCGGTTGAATTCGGTCGGCCGACTGGTTTCTGGATCGATCAGCACCGTGGCGTCGGGATACAGCTCGAACAGCGTGCGGAAACGCTCCTCGCCTGCGATCGAGGTCTGCGGAGCATCGCCGTCACCGATGGGGGGAGTCGTCATGCCCTGGTTCACGCGCCTGGCTGAGTGTGATGAAAGTCTCGCGTATTCCGGGGGCGAGTGCGAGAACCCGTTCGCAGCGGTCGGTTCCTCTCCGCTCATGGGGGGCGTCGGCGATACGGTTCCGGCAGTATGAACCGGCATCACCTGAAGGGAGGGGAGAAACATGCAGGATTCAACCCGGAGACAGCGCGGACCCGTACGGCACGCGGGGATCGTGGCCGCGTTCGTCGGGCTGGCGGCGGGGGGCGCGGTGGCCGGACCGCCGCAGGACATGGGCGAGGCCGCCACTGATTTCGTGGAGGCGGAGGGCTACCAGCGCTTCGCGAGCGAGGAGGTCCCGGAGTTGCTGCGCGAGCGCCTGCCGCCCGAGCAACGCGAATCGGTGCGGCCGTTAGAACGGGCCGGGCCGTGGACCGTGCCCGTCCTGCTGCTGGAGGGCCACGAGGGGCCGGCGGAACCCGCGCGCTACCGGATGCAGGCGGGCTTCGAGTGGATGGAGGGTAGTCCGCCCGGGCGGATGCGGGATCTGCATTTCGTGCAGATCGACCGTTTTGAACCTTCGGACGAGGACGCCGGCGACGGTAACGACGGCGGGGCGTGGGACGGGGTCTCCTGGCGCATGGTGATGAGCCCGATCCAGGGGTTCCCGGGGCACGTGGTCGCGGCCTCGCGCCGGAGCCTGGACGCATCGGCCATCGAACAGGCCCGCTGCCTTGAACAGGCCTGCACCGATCCCGAACCGCTGGGTGACCGGGTCACGCAGTGGCGTGACAACGGCGAGGGGCTGTGGGATTTCGTCCCGCCATCGCTGTCGTCATCGCCGGAAGGCGCTCCGGCCCCGGCATTCCTGCTGGGGTCCCTGCTGGATACCCGGCCGGGACAGCTGGAGGCCCGCGAGAGCGTCGGCTTCGCCGAACCCTTCGCCGAAGCGGTGGTGGAGGTCGGGCTGGAGGAGCCGGGCAGCGTGGATATCCTGCTGCGCGACGGCGACCTGATGGACCACGAGCTGGAGGCGATCTGGCAGCGCCTGAGCGTCGGGCCGGACGCGCAGATCCGCACCGCGTGGGCGGTGGATCGGCGTCCGCCCCCGCCCTGGCTGGAGGAAGGTGACGCCCCGGATGCGGCCCCGGATGCCGCTCCGGACGACCCGGACGACGCCGGGAAGGACGCCCGGGATGCCGAGTACGGCAAGGGCGGTCAGCCCGCCGGTGCACTGCAGGGTTCGTGGCGTGCGGCGCTGGTCGAGGGTGACGTGCCGCTGGCGTATTTCAGCGTGTTCCATGGCCGTGGCGAGACCCGTGCGCAGGGCGATTTCCTGATGGGCAATGCCCGCGGGCCCGGGCTGGACGGCGCCAGCGGTGATCTGGATTCGGTGGCGCTTGCCGCAGACGGGGAACGCGTGGAACTGGTGTGGAACCCGACCCCGGACCAGCAGGAGAGTTACCACCTGGAGCTCGAACGCCTGGATGCGGACACCTGGGAGGGCCGCTTCCATGCGGCGCGCTATCCGCACGAACATGAGGTGCGGATGACGCGTCGCGGGGATTGAGACGGCCGGCCGGCGACGGGCGCCGGCCGGCGGGTCACAGGTCGAAGATCTCGGCCTTCAGGCCCCACTTGGAGGCCAGGGTCTCGGTGGCGTTGAGGAATTCCTCGGCGCGGGCCGGGTGGTTCCACTGGCCCTTCGCGATCCAGTTGAGCGCGGTGTCGCGATCGGGGGCCAGCGACAGGATGTGGATCAGCTCGCCGGCGTCACCGCCGATGACCTCGCCGCCCAGCAGGCCGCCGGTGTCCATGTCGCCGATCAGGCGGACGAAGCCCTCGGGCTCGTCCTGCCCCAGGGCGCGTGGCGAGGTCTCGAACGCGGCGAAACCGACCGCGGGTTCCAGTTCCTCGTCCTCGGCATCGTCCTCGTCCATGCCCAGACGCGCCATCTCCACCGCCGAATAGATGGCGATCGGCACGTAGCGTTCGTCCTGCTCGCGGGTGTTGCCGGTCTGGATGTTCTCCACCGCGATGGTGGCATCGGCCAGCGCGTGGTTGGCGGTCTGCCATTCGCTGGCGACGTCGCCGATGGCATAGATGTGGTCGACGTCGGTCTGCAGGGTGGCGCGTCGCTGCACGAAACCCCGCGCGTCGGTCTGCACGCCGACGGCCTCCAGGTTCAGGTCCGCGGTATGCGGCGTGCGGCCAGTACCGAGCAGGACCCAGTCGACCTCGTGGCGTCCGCCGTCCTGATCGGTGATGACGACGCCGTTATCGGTGGTCTCCACGCTCTCGTAGCCCTTCACCCGGATCGGCTCGACGCCGTTCTCACCCAGCTTGTCCTTCAGCGTCGACAGGGCCTGGGGGCTGAACTTCTGGCCGTTCAGGGGTTTCGAGCGGGTCAGCCAGGTCACTTCCTTGCCAAGCATGGAGAAGATGAAGGCGAATTCGGTGGCCACCACGCCGGAGCCGATGATGGCGACCCGGCGGCCCTGCGGCGGGCGCTCGTCGAACAGCATGTCGGTGGTGATCACCCGCCCGGGGACGGCCTCGAACGGTGCGGGCACGGTGGCGGTGGCGCCGGTGGCGATGATGGTGTGCTTCGCCTCCAGGGTCTCGCTGCCGTCGGCGCCCGTGACCTCCAGGGTGCTGGCGTCGCGAAAGCGGGCGGTGCCCTCGCGGTACTGGATCTTCAGGTGCTTCATGTACTCCAGGTAGGAGTCGCGCACCGAGGTCACGACCTCTTTCTGATGGTCCCAGGCCGGGTCCATCTCCGCGCTCAGCGAGCCCCGGATGCCGCGGCCCTCGAAGTGGCGCTGGGCGGCCACGGTGCGCGCGGTGTGGTACCAGTCCTTCTTGGGCACGCAGCCGCGGTTGAGGCAGCAGCCGCCCCAGGTATCCTTCTCGATGATGACGACGGAGAGTCCGCGCAGGGCGCCGAGGACGGCGGCGCGATAACCGCCGGGGCCGCTGCCGATGATGGCCAGGTCGAAGGTTTCGCTCATGGATGTGCTCACGGATTGGGGTCTTCGGTCAGGTCGATGATGGGTTCGTGCCATTCCAGCGCGGTGAGTTCGAGTTCGAACACGCGCCCGCCGGCTTCGTAGTCGAAGCGCACGGGGATGTGGTTCAGGTCCGGGGCGAACCAGGCGGCGAGTTCGACATCGCCGTTGTCGCTGCGGCGGACCACGCGCACGGTGTCCAGCGAGCCGATGCCGGAGTCCACGGTTTCCTCGCCGTCGCGGCGGAATTCGTATTCGCGCAGGCGGTCGCGCTCCAGGGTGCGGATTCGGACGGTGTCGCCGGTGACGTCCAGTTCGCCGGTTTCCAGCTGCTGCATCATCATGTACAGCGAGCCAAGGAAGTCGAGGGTGCCTTCGGGCACGTCGAGCGTGAACCGCTCGCTGTCGATGTGGCCGATGGCCTGCTGTTCCTCGTGGTCCAGGCGGGTTTCGACTTTACGCTCGTCGCGCGGGGTGACCTGGTGGGAGCGCGACGAGATCAGGTGCAGGCCGGAACCGTTGGTGTTCAGCAGCGATTCGCGGCTGAGTTCGAAACGCCCGAGTACGCGCAGGAATCCGGTCACGTGGGCATCCATTGCCATGCGCGTGCGGAGGTCTTCGTGGTTGAGGCTCATGGAGGCATTCAGCGTGCTGGCCATGGCCGTGGCCTCGAAGCTGGCGGTGAACGGCGGGATCCGCGACGCGTCCGCCGGGTCCGCGTTGCTGTCGGCGGCAGGGGCGGCGGTCGGGACCGCCGTTGCGAGGACCGCGGCCAGCGCCAGGACGAGACCGGTCAGCAACCGCGCCGTGAAACGCCGTCGGGCGGCGTCAGGACGATTCACCTGGGGCATGGGGAGTCACCTCGTGATCGAGCTGCAGGGGCGCCTCCAGCGGGGCGCCATCGTACCGGATCGTGGGTTCCGACCACTGAATCCGCCCTGAACACACCAGCCCGGCTGCTGCGGGGTAGAGGCGGTGCTCGGCCTGCTGCACGCGCGCACTCAGGGAGGCTTCGGTGTCGTCGGCCAGAACCGGGACCCGTGCCTGCATGATAACCGGTCCCCCGTCCAGTTCCGGCGTGACGAAGTGCACGCTGGCGCCGTGTTCGGTCTCGCCGTCGGCCAGGGCGCGGGCATGGGTGTCCAGTCCGCGGTACTTCGGCAACAGCGACGGGTGAATGTTCAGCAACCGTCCGGTAAAGCGTTCCACGAATCCCGGGGTCAGGATGCGCATGAACCCGGCCAGCAGCACCAGGTCCGGTTCGAACGCCTCGATGGCTTCGGCCAGAGCCGCGTCGAACGGTTCGCGCCCGGTGTAGTCGCGGTGGTTGAGGACCTGTTCCGGGATGCCTCGGGCGCGCGCGAACTCGAGTCCGCCGGCGTCGGGGCGGTTGCTGATCACGCCGACCACCCGGCCGTTGATCTCGCCGCGTTCACAGGCGTCGATCAGGGCCTTGAGATTGCTGCCGCGCCCGGAAATCAGCACGACCAGGCGTTGCGGGGCCATGCCTGTCATCCCGCGGTGTACACCACGCCGGGTTCGTGTTCCGCGCACTCGGCCACCACGCCGATCGGCCAGGCGGGAATGCCGGCGGCCGCCAGTTCGGTGGTGGCCGCATCTACGTGCGCTTCCGGCAGGATCAGCGTCATGCCGATGCCGCAGTTGAAGGTCAGCAGCATCTCCTCGTCGGCGATGCCGCCCTGCTGCTGCAGCCAGCGGAACACCGCCGGCCACTGCCAGGCGTTGGTGTCGATGCGCGCATGCAGGGTCTCCGAGAGCAGCACGCGCGGCAGGTTCTCGGTCAGGCCACCGCCGGTGATGTGGGCCGCCGCATGCACCGGATGCCGCGCCATCAGTTCCAGCAGCGGCCGGGCATAGATGCGGGTGGGCGCCATCAGGGCCGCGCCCAGGGTCTCGCCGTCGCCGCCCGGCAGCGGCGCGTCGAGGTCCGCCTGCACGTGTTCCAGCACCCGCCGGATCAGTGAGTAGCCGTTGGAATGCGGACCGCTGGACGCCAGCCCCAGGATCACGTCGCCCGCGGCCACCTGGCTGCCGTCCAGCAGCTGATCCTTCTCCGCGATGCCGACCGCGAAGCCGGCGACGTCGTAGTCCTCGCCCTGGTACATGCCGGGCATCTCGGCGGTCTCGCCGCCGATCAGCGCGCAGCCGGCCTGCTCGCAGCCCTCGGCGATGCCGGTAATGACATCGCCGGCGATGTCGATGTCGAGATGGCCGGTGGCGTAATAGTCGAGAAAGAACAGCGGCTCGGCGCGCTGCACGATGATGTCGTTCACGCACATCGCCACCAGATCGATGCCGATCGAGTCGTGACGATCGGTCTGCTGGGCGAGCCGCAGCTTGGTGCCGACCCCGTCGGTGCCGGATACCAGCACCGGCTGGCGGTAGCGATCGACGGGCAGTTCGAACAGCGCGCCGAAACCGCCCAGGCCGGCCAGGACCTCGGGGCGCAGGGTGCGCTGCGCGTGCGGCTTGATGCGTTCGACGAGTTCCGACCCGGCGGCGATGTCGACGCCGGCCTCGCGATAGGTCAGACCGGAAGAGGATTCGGACATGGGCAACGTTCCCGGAAAAGGGCCTTCTGGCGGGCCGCGACGCTGCCCGCGGGCAGGCGCGCATTTAACCCGCGCATGTTAGCCGCCCGTGCCGGGGCGTGCAAAGCGCGGGCGGCGCGCCGACGGCGGGCGCTGTGCTATGTTGAGCACCGTGTTGTCTGCCTGCTGCCCGTGAGTCCCATGCCCGCCGTGTCGCGTTCCATTTCCGCTGTCGCCCTGCTCCTTTCCTTGTGGCTGATCGCTCTGCTGCCACACGCCGCGGGGGCGGGGACACTGGTTGTGGAGAGCGATGCCGAAGAGCGCGAAGCGGCGCTGGCGGAAGGGCTCCACGCGGCGCTGGTGCGGGTGGCGGGGCTGGATTCCGACGCGGTGCGGGCGCTCGCCGACCAGCTGCGCGAGACCCCGGACGATGACGAACTGCCGGCGGCGCTGGAGCGCCAGCAGGCGCGCGACGCGGGCGGCTATCGCCTGGAGTTCGACCGGACTGCCCTGCGCCGGTCGCTGCGCGACGCCGCCGTTCCGATGCTTGTCGGCTCGCGTCCGTCCCTGCTGGTGTGGGCGGCGGAGGAGGCCGGCGGCCGGCGTGACCTGCTGGGCACCGCGTCCGTCGGGGAGGACTCCGGCGTGCTGGCCGCACTGGAGACCCTGGCTGGCGAGCGGGACATGCCGCTGCTGTTCCCACTGGGGGATCTGCAGGACCGGCGCGAGGCGCGCATCAGCGACATCGTCGGACGCGTGACCGAGCCGCTGTTCGAGGCGGCCGGGCGCTACGGTCCGGACGGCCTGATCCTGCTGCACCTGCGACCGGCGGAAAGCGAGACCCGCGCGCGGGCCCTGCTGGTGCACCGGGACCGCGAATACCGTGCCGAGGCCACCGGCGCGGATGCCCCGGCGGCCGCGCGTCGGGCGACCGCCACCGCGCTGGACCGGATGGGCGCTGACCTGGCGCGGGTGCCGGACGAACCCGAGTGGATCACGGTGGGCTTTACCGGGGTGGCGGGTTTCGACGGTTTTCGCCAGCTGCGTGCCCGGCTGGGCGGCATGGAGGCCATCGAACGCGTGCAGCTGGACTCGCTGGGCGGGGCCGCCCTGACCCTGCGGTTGCGGACGGGGCTGGATGCCGAGGCCCTGGGCGAAGTGCTGCAGGAAGCGGGTTTCCCTGCGGCCGGGGAGGAGGAACGGGAAGAGGCCGGACTCCCCGACGCTGCACTGTGGCTGGGTGTGCGTTGATCCGGGGGAGGATCCGATGAGCGCCACAGAAACCCTGCCCCCCGGTGGCCCGGTCCCGGGGAACGTATCCGCCGCCACCGTGGCCGCCCTGCTGGGGCTGCTGGTCGTGGCCGGCGCGCTGTATCTGCTGGCGCCCATTCTCATGCCATTTCTGGTCGCGCTGCTGGTGGGTTACCTGTTCAACCCGCTGGTGACCCGCCTGGGGGTGCGTTTGAATACCTCGCGCACGGTGGCCACGCTGGTCATCTCCCTGCTGGTGATGCTGCTGCTGGCGGCGGTGGTGCTGGTCCTGATCCCGCTGGTGGCCGCCCAGCTGGAGCGCCTGTTCCTGTTCCTGCCGGAGATCATGGCCTGGTTCGACCAGCAGGCACGGCCATGGCTGGAGCGGCATGTCGGCGACGGCATCCCGGCGCTGGATCCGCAGGCGGTGCAGGACATGGTGGCGCGCCACTGGCAGGAGGCGGGCGGGCTGGCCGGCGGCGCGCTGCACTGGATCGGCAGTTCCACCACCGCGCTGGTGATGGGCGTGCTCAACCTGGTGCTGATCCCGGTGGTGAGCTTCTATCTGCTGCGCGACTGGCCGCGCCTGATCGACGGCCTGCATGACCTGCTGCCGCTGGGCTGGCGGCCCCCGGTGGAGACCTTCGCGCGCGAATCCGACGAAGTGCTGGGTGCGTTCCTGCGCGGGCAGCTGCTGGTGATGGTTTCGCTGGGCCTGTTCTATGCGGTGGCCCTGTCGCTGGCGGGCGTGGAGCTGGGGCTGGCCATCGGCGTGATCGCGGGTGTGGTGAGTTTCATCCCGTATGTGGGCGTGATCGTTGGTATTACCCTGGCCAGCGCTGCAGTGCTGTTCGCCGGCGACGGCTGGGTCCTGCTGCTGGTCGTCTGGGCGATTTTCGCGGTGGCGCAGGTCCTCGAATCGGTCTGGCTGACGCCGTGGCTGGTGGGGGACCGCACCGGGCTGCACCCGGTGGCGGTGATCTTCGCCGTGCTGGCCGGGGGGCAGCTGTTCGGGTTCGTGGGGGTGCTGCTGGCCCTGCCGGTGGCGGCGGTGCTGGCCGTTGCGGTGCGCCACGCGCTGGCGCATTATCGCGCGCTCAATCAGCCCGCCCCCGGAGGGGATGCCGACCCGTGACCCGAGATCCTGCCAGCGTCGACACCGACGTGGCCCAGCTCCCGCTGGACCTGCGGCTGCGCGATGCATCGCGCTTTGTGGAATACCACGCCGAGGCCAATCGGATCGCGCGCGACACCGTCGAGAGCCTGGGGCGCAACGCCGGACTGAGCCAGCCGCAGGTCTATCTGCACGGGCCGGGCGCGACCGGCAAGACCCATCTGCTGCAGGCCGCCTGCCACGTGGCGCATGAACGCGGCGACCGGGCCGCCTACCTGCCGCTGGCGGAACTGGCCACGGCGCCCCCCGCGGCGGTGCTGGACGGGCTGGAGCGTGCAGGGCTGGTGGCGCTGGATGACCTTGCGGCGGTGGTCGGTTCGCCGGCCTGGGACGAGGCGCTGTTCGGCCTGCTCAACCGTCTGCGCGATGCTGGCTGCCGGGTGCTGCTGGCGGCGCCGGAGCCGCCGGACGACATGGGCGCGACCCTGCCGGATCTGAGCTCCCGCCTGGGATGGGGGCCGGTATTCCGCCTGGAGCCCCCGGAGGAGGAGGATCTACGGCGCATCCTGGTGGACCGCGCCCGGCGGCGCGGCCTGGAGATGCCGGATGCGGTGGCCGCCTATGTGCTGCGCCACCACCGGCGGGATGTTGCCGCGCTGCTGGCCCTGCTGGAACGCCTGGACCTGGCGGCGCTGGCCGAACAGCGCCGCCTGACCATCCCCTTCGTGCGCGATCAGCTGGCGCGTTCGGCCGCCGACTGAGCCGCGCGGGCGCGGCGCGCGTCCAGCTTCACGAACAGCAGGCAGCCGGCGAACCAGGCCAGGCTGAAGCCCGTGACCAGCGCACCGTAGAGACGGTCGCTGGCGACCGACGCCAGCGTGATCCCGAGGGTGATGTAGGCCAGCGCCAGCAGACTGGCCCAGGCATGGGTGTAGCGGCGCGCATGCAGGATCCCGCGCAGCGGGAACAGCAGCGGCACCAGCAGGATCGCCAGGGCGAGGGCGCGCGGCAGGGCCTCCGGCGGCTGCAGCCAGCCGGTGAAAGCCAGCAGGGTGGCGAACAGGCCGAACCACCCGATCAGGGTCATCCAGCGGAACAGGGCCACGAGGTTCATGCCTTGCCGCCTCCCTGGCCCTCTGCGGCCTGCAGCCGCTGCGCCAGCCGCCCCACGCGCTCGCCCAGCGCGCTGGCGATGCGCTGTTCCTCGCGCGAGACCGGCGCCTCGCCGCGTTCCCCGGCCACGTGGCTGGCGCCGTAGGGTGTGCCGCCGGTGGTGGTCGCGGAGAGTTCCGGCACGGTGTACGGCACTCCGGCCCACAGCATGCCCTGATGGATCAGCGGCAGCGCCATGGTCAGCAGGGTGGTCTCCTGACCGCCGTGCTGGGTGGCGGTGCTGGTGAATACCCCGAACGGGCGGTCCACCAGGCCGCCGCTGGCCCACAGCCCGCTGGTGCCATCAAGGAAGTGCTTGAGCGGCGCGGCCATGTTGCCGAAGCGGGTCGGCGAGCCCAGCACCAGCCCGGCGCATTCTTCCAGATCGCGGGTCTCGGCCCAGGGCGGGCCGCTGTCGGGCACCGCCGGGGTGTCGCCGGGGGTGCCGGTGGTCACCGGCGGGACCGTGCGTACCCGGGCGGTGGCCCCGGACTGCTCCACGCCGGTGGCCACGTGGCGCGCCAGTTCGGCAGTGGCGCCGTAGCGGCTGTAGTACAGCACCAGGACTTCCACGGCGGCGCTCACGGCAGGATCTCCAGGATCTGTTCGGGCGGCCGGCCGATGCGTGCGGCGTCACCGTGGACCAGGATCGGGCGCTCGATGAGTTTCGGGTGTTCGACCATGGTCCGGATCAGCGCCTCGTCGTCCAGCTCGGCGTCCTTCAGGCCCTGTTCGCGGTATTCGGCCTCGCCGGTGCGCAGGACATCCCGCGGGCCCAGGCCCAGTCGCGTGAGGATTGCACGCAGGGTGTCGGCATCCGGCGGGGTCTTCAGGTATTCGACGATCTCCGGCTCGATGTCGCGTTCACGCAGCAGGGCCAGCGCGGCGCGGGACTTGCTGCAGCGCGGGTTGTGGTACAGCGTAGGGCGTGGCGATTCGGACATGCACGGACTCCGGAGGTGAAGGATTCATGACTGAGGCCAATGATAACCGGGCCCGCCGCTGGCGTGTCAGCGGCCGGGTGCAGGGCGTGTTCTTCCGCGCCTCCACGCAGAAACAGGCGCGCCCGTTGGGCCTGACCGGCCATGCCCGCAATCTCCCCGACGGCAGCGTGGAGGTGCTGGCGGTGGGCTCGCCCGAGGCCCTCGACCGGCTCGGGACGTGGCTGCAGGAGGGCCCGCGCCAGGCCCGGGTGGACGATCTGCAGGTCGAGGACGTTCCGATCCCGCAGCCGCCGCCGGAGCGGTTCACGACCGGCTGAGCCGGGTCGGGTCTTTCCCCCGACGCATTGCGGGTGTAGATTAGAACGAACGTTCGTTTTAGTGAGGCGTCGATGACTGCCAGTCCCGGAAAGGTCGTACGCGGGGAGACCCTGCGCAAGCTGGTTCTGGACACTGCGCTGGAGCGCTTCAGCACCGACGGCTATTTCAATACCTCCATCCACGACATCCGCCGCCAGGCCGGGGTGTCGATTGGTTCGATCTATCACCACTTCGGCAACAAGGAGGCCCTGGCCAAGGCGCTGTACGACGACCTGCTGCAGCGCATGGACGCCGGGCTGCAGCAGGTGATGGAGGAGAGTCAGGACTGCCGCACGCGCTGCGACGGGATCATCGCCTTTCTGTTCGAGACCACCGCACAGGCCCCGCAAACCATGCGCTTCGTGCTGGAGTCGCGTCATCGGGAGTTCCTGCCGGATGAACCGCCGGTGTGTTCGTCGCAGCCGTTCCAGCGCATGCGCGAATGCATCGAGCAGGGCATGGCGGCCGGCGAGCTGCGGCCGATGGAGGTGCCGGTGGCGGCCACCGTGGCCTTCGGCGGAGCCATCCGCCTGCTGCACCTGTACCTCGATGGCGTGCTGGACCGGCCCCTGTCCGACTTTTTGCCCGACATGCAGGAGGCGGCATGGCGGGCGATTGCGATGGATCCGCCTCGCAACACCACCCGGGAGAACGCATGATGATGAAAAGAATGGCCGTACTGCCGTTGCTGCTGGCGCTGGCCGCCTGGCCAATGCTGGCGGTGTCCGCCGCCGAAGCCGGCGCTGAACCCACCGACGCGAAGGCGCTGGAGGGCGTCGAAACCGGGCGCGTGGTGTTCGATCTCAACAACAGCGACCCCGAGGGGCTGGCGCTTTACCTGACGGTGATCCGCGAGACCCACGAGGACTTCACCGACCAGGGCGTGGAGCCGGACATGATCCTCGCCTTCCGCGGGCTGGCGGTGACCATGGTCAGCGAGGACCGCGAGCGGTTCGAACTGACGCAGTTCGAGCATCTGGACGCGATCGAGGAGCACATCGCCGCGCTGCGGGAGAAGGGCGTGCGGATGGAGGCCTGTTCGGTGGCCACGCGCCTGTTTGGCGTGGAGAACCACAACCTTCTGCCGGGTATTGATCCCGTACGCAATACCTTCGTGTCGCTGACCGGGTATCAGGCGCAGGGCTATGCGGTGATCCCGATCTACTGACCCCGGGAAGAGAACCGGAAAACCACCAGGAGGAGGAGACCACATGAAAAAAACGATACTGAGCATCTTTTTCGCCTGCGTCCTGCCGCTCGGTCTGGCCGTGCCGGCGGCCGCCGACGACGAGGGCCTGGACAACCGTGAGGCCACGCAGGGGATCGAGACCATGCGGGCGGTCTACGACATGCGCAAGTCCGATCCGGACGTGATGCTGGCGTACCTGCGCGGCATTGCCACCAACCACGAGAACCTGCTCAAGGAGGGCGTGGAGCCCGACCTGCGCATGGTGTTCATCGCCGAGGCGGTCAAGTTCATCACCACCGATCCGGAGCCGGAGGTGGACATCGACCACGCGGAGACCCTGGAGGAGATCGCGAAGGCAGTGGACCGGCTGGATGAGCTGGGCGTGCAGATGGAAGTCTGCTCGGCCGCCACCCGCGCCTACGGCGTGGACAACGACACCATCCTGGAGCCGATCAAGCCGGTTCGCAGCGGATTCATCGCGGTGATGGGCTACCAGAACCAGGGCTACGCGCTGGTACCCGTCTACTGAACCCGCACACCCCATCACACGGGGCCTTTGGGCCGTCGCATCCGTGCGGCGGCCTTTTTTGTGTCCGGCCACCTGCGGGCGTAGCGCCCGCCGGGGCTCAGCCGCGCGCCAGCCGGCGGTTGAGCACCCATACGGATAACGGCGCGAACACCGCCGCGATCCCCGCCGCCCAGGCCAGCGATGCCAGCGCCGGGGCCGCGACCGCTCCGTCGTCGTTCATCAGCCCGCGCGCGGCCTCGGTCAGGAGCGATACCGGGTTGGCCTGGACGAAGCCCTGCAGCCACTCGGGCATGGTCTCCACCGGGACAAACGCCGAGCTGACGAACGTGACCGGGAACAGCGCGGTGAAGCCGAACAGCTGCACGTGTTCCGGGTCGCGGGCGAGCACGCCGACCAGCACCATCACCCAGGAGAACGCCACCGCGAAGGTGAGCACCAGCAGCACCATGACCAGCAGATGGCCGAAGGAGGTGGCCAGACGGAAGCCCAGCAGGTAGCCCACGATCAGCAGCAGGGCGATGCACAGCACCTGCTTCACTACGTCCGCGAGGATGCGGCCGGCCAGCGGCGCCCAGCGCGGGATGGGCAGGGCGCGGAAGCGGTCGAACACCCCGCGGGTCAGGTCGGTGTTGAGGCCGTGGCCGACATACACCGTGACGAACAGCATGTTCATCACGATCACGCCCGGCAGCACGAAGGCGAGGTAGTCATCCGGCGAGCCGGCGATGGCCCCGCCGAACACGAACAGGAACAGCACCAGGAACAGGATCGGCTGGATGGAGTAGTCCCCCAGCTCCCACGGATTGCGGCGCACCTGCACCAGGCTGCGCCAGGCCAGCGCGAGGGTCTGGTCGAGGGCATTCATGCGGCATCCTCCCCGCTGTCCCCGGCGGCATCGGCCGGCGCGTCGGTGCTTCCGGTCTGCCCGGTGAGTGTAAGGAACACGTCGTCCAGGCTGGCGCTGCGCAGGCCCAGCTCCGCGACCTCGATCCCGGTGGCATCCAGTTCGCGCAGCACCGCCGGCAGCAGCGAGGCCTCGGCCACCGGTGCGCTGAGGGTCTCGCCTTCCACATGCGGGTCGCTGCCGGTGAGGGCGGCCACCTGGCGGGCGGCCGCATCCGCCTGGTCCGCCCGCGCCAGGCGCAGGAACAGCGTGCGCGTGCCGACCCGGGCCTTCAGCTCCGCGGCCGTGCCCTCGGCGATTACGCGGCCCTGATCCAGCACCACGATGGAATCGGCCAGTGCATCGGCCTCCTCGAGGTACTGGGTGGTCAGCAGCACCGTGGTGCCCGCGTCCTGCAGCCGGCGTACCCGCGCCCACAGGTCGCGGCGGGCACGCGGGTCCAGTCCGGTGGAAGGTTCGTCGAGGAACAGGATGCGCGGGCGGCCGACCAGGCTGGCCGCCAGATCCAGCCGCCGGCGCATGCCGCCGGAATAGGTCTGCACCGGGCGGTGCCCGGCGTCCCGCAGGGAGAAGTCGGCCAGCAGCTCGTCGGCGCGGGCCCGGGCCGCGGCGCGTTTCATGCCCAGCAGGCGGGCGATCAGGATCAGGTTCTCGCGCCCGGTCAGCTTCTCGTCCACCGATGCGTACTGGCCGGTCAGGCCGATGATCTCGCGCACCCGCGCCGCCTCGTCGACGACATCGAGGCCGCCGACCCGCGCGTGTCCGGCGGTGGGGGACAGCAGGGTCGCCAGCATGCGCACCGTGGTGGTCTTGCCGGCGCCGTTCGGGCCCAGCAGCCCGAGCACATGGCCGGCGGGGACCTGCAGGCTGACCTCGTCCACCGCGCGGGTGCCGGCGAAATCCCGGACCAGGCCTTCCACTTCGATGGTGTTGTCCACGCTCACCTCCGCTCGCGCGCGGACCGTCAGCCGCGCTGCAGCTCGCGCCGGATCATCCAGTCCACGTACAGGAACCCGAAGGGCACCACGCCCATTGCCAGGACCAGCAGCCACTTGAGCACCGACCAGCCGCGCATGTGGCTGGCCACCACCGTGGCGGCCGCATAGATCAGGAACAGGATGCCATGGATCCAGCCGACCCAGGTGACCGCCATGTGCATGTCCGCGTAGGTGCGCAGCGGCATGGCGACAAACAGCAGGGTGATCAGGGAGATGCCCTCGATCACGCTGATCGCGCGAAAGTATTTCATGGCCTTCCGGTATCGCTGGTGAAACGGTCGCGAAGGGTAGCACGCGAGCGTGTACATGGATCAGTGTTTCCCTTAGGGGGTGATGGTGACCGGGGGCTCGAGAGCGCCGAGCAGGGCGTCGCCCTGCGGGCCGGCCAGCAGCGGGCTGCGGCGGCCGAGCACCACTTCGGCCGCCGGCTGACGCTCCAGTGCGCGGAGCAGCTCGCGGGGAGCGCTCGAGCGCAGCGAGTGAACCCGTACCGGAAGGTCGTCGGCCGCCACCCATTCGCTCAGGGCCCGGTCCCGCTCCCGCGCGGCGTCGAGGTCGTCCAGCGGGACGAGCAGCACGGTCAGGGGGCGCCTTTGCTGGCGGGCTCGGGCGCGGGCGAAGGCGAGCGCATCGTGCGCGGTCTCCGGGGCATCGACCACCACCAGGACCGGGCTGTCGGGACGTGTCGGCCGGGTTCCGGTGAGGTGGACCCGTCCCGGGGCTTCATGGACCAGGCTGCGGGCGGTGGAGCCCAGGCGGTTGCCGGTCGCGGCCGACCATCCGATCTTGCCCAGCACGAGGAAATCACCGGGGGTGGTCAGCGCGAGTACCTCGCGGCGCACCGATCCACGGCGGACCTCGAGCGAGAAGCGGATACTCGCACGCACGGCGGCCTGTTCGGCCGCACGGCGGAGGTGGGCGGCGCGCCGTCGCAGGCGGTTCTCCAGCGGGCCGGTTTCCAGCGGCCGCGGCTGCCCGGAGAGCGAACCGATCTCGCGGGTGAAGGGGTAGGCGGCGCTGCGCAGCAGATCGGCCTCCTCGACGAAGATCGCCTGCAGCTCGCCCTGCAGCGTGGCGGCCAGGGTCGCCGCGGCCTCGAGCGCGGCCTGGCTGGCGTGCGAGGCGTCGAGCAGGACCAGGATGCGCCCGGCCTCCGCCGCCGGGGGCGGCTGGGTGCCCGCGGGGTCAGTCATCGTCCTCGTCCCGAGGAACGGGTCCGGCGTCCTCGGCGCCCGCGTCGTCGTGCCGGCGATGCCGCGCAAGGCGGGCGAAGGTCGCCAGCCGGTCGGCGACCGCGCGGTTGAAGCTCTCCGCCGGGAACTCGCCATCGGCGTCCGCTTCCCCGGGGGGCATCTCGGCGAGCAGGGCAACGGCGTCGTCTACCGTGCGTAGCGGGTACACGCGGAAGTGGCCGGCGGCCACGGCTTCGCGCACGTCGCGGCGCAGCATCAGGTGCTCCACGTTGCTGGCGGGGATGAGCACGCCGTGGCCGTTCATCTCGCCCGCTTCCCGACAGACATCGAAGAACCCCTCGATCTTTTCGTTGACCCCGCCGACCGCCTGGACCTCGCCGTGCTGGTTGACCGAGCCGGTGACCGCCAGCCCCTGTTTCAGCGGGATCCGCGCGATGGCCGACAGCAGGGCACAGATCTCGGCCACCGAGGCGGAATCGCCCTCGATCCCGCCGTAGGACTGTTCGAAGGCGAGGCTGGCCGACAGCGACAGCTCCGCATCCCCGGTGTAACGGCTGGCGAGAAAGCGTGAAAGGATCATCACGCTCTTGCTGTGGATCGGCCCGGCCAGTCTGGCCTCGCGCTCGATGTCGATGACCTGGCCCTTGCCCGGCCGCGCGGTCGCGGTGATGCGCATCGGGCGTCCGAACAGGTGACTGCCCAGCTGCATCACGGACAGCCCGTTGACCCGGGCCGTCTGCCTGCCTTCCGTGGCGATCATCACCGTGCCGCGGCGGATCTGTTCCAGGCTGCGCCGCTGCACGCGTGCCGAACGCTCGATGCGTTCCTCGATCGCGCGTTCGATGTGGGCGGCGCCGATGATTTCGGCCTCCGCCTGACGCGCCCAGTGGTCGGCCTCCATCAGCAGGTCGCGCAGGGTGCGGTCGTGAGCGGTGAGTTTCGTCTGGTCCCCGGCCAGACGGCTGGCGTGTTCGATGGTGCGGGCCACGGCGCCGCGGTCCAGCGGGCGCAGCTCGTCGCGCCGCGCCATGCTGGCGAGCATGCGCGCGTACAGGGCGTAACCGGCTTCGTCGCGCTCGAGGTCGTCCTCGAAGTCGGCCTCGACCTTGAACAGCTCGGCGAAGTCCGGGTCGTAATGCGACAGCAGGTAGTACAGCAGGCGGTCGCCCACCAGCACCACCTTGGGCGATACCGGGACCGGCTCGGGTTCCAGGCTGACCGTGCTGACCAGGCCGTAGAGCCGCTCCAGCGATTCGATGCGGATCTCGCCGGAGAACAGCACGCGCTTCAGGCTGTCCCACGCCATTGGCTGCACCAGCACTCGCCGGGCGTCGAGGATCAGGTAGCCGTCGCTGGCATGGTGCAGGGCACCGGCGCGGATCAGCGAGAAGTCGGTGTACAGCGCGCCGTTGTGCACGTGGTGTTCAATCAGGCCGGTCAGATGCTGGTGATTGGGCAGATCCTCGTAGATCACCGGCGCCCCTTCGGTTTCCGCATGGTCCACCAGCAGATTGGCGCGAAAGCGGGCCAGCATCGCTTCCGGGGGCGCGTGATCCTGCCCGCTCTGCCCATCCTGCCCGCCGTGTTCGTCGTGGCCGCCACGGAAGATCTCCGCGTGTTCCACCACGTGCCCGTGGATGGCGTCCAGCTGTTCCACCACCCGCGGCAGGTGCGCCCATTTCTCCTTCAGTTCGCGGATCGGGCCGCCGAGGGTCAGCTGCACCATCTCCTCGTTCAGCGAGTGGACCTTCTCCCGCAGCTCCTTGCGCAGGCGGGGCACTTGCTGGATGGCCTGCTGCAGCTGTTTCTGCAGTTTCTCGGCCTTTTGTTCGATGCGCTCGCGTTCTTCCTCCGACAGCTTCTCGTACTCCTTCGGGTCCAGGACCTCGCCGTCACGCACGGGCGCGAAGGTGAAGCCGCCGGGGGTGCTGACCAGCTCGATGTCGTGCTTGTTGGCCTCCTCCTGGACCTCGCGGACGCCTTCGTTCTGGCGTTCGGACATCTCCTCCTGCAGTTCCCGCAGCCGCCCCTGGTATTCGTCGCTCTCGAAGGCGGCAGGGATGCTGGTGCGCATCTCCTCGACCAGGTTCTCGAGATCATCGCGCAGCTGACGTCCTTCGCCGGCCGGCAGACGGATCGCGTGGGGGCGTTCCGGCCGGTCGAAATTAAAGACATGGCACCAGTCCGGCGGGACCGCCTCGCTGGCCGCGCGGCGGGCGAGAAAACGGCGCACCAGGTCGTGCCGGTCGCTGCCCTCGGGGCCGAGCACGAACAGGTTGAAACCCGCGCTGCGTATGCCCGCACCGAATTCCAGCGCGCGCAGCAGCCGGTCCTGGCCGCAGGGGAGTTCCAGTTCTTCCAGCTCTTCGGTGGTGTCGAACTCGAGCTGCTCCGGTGGGCAGCGATGGTAGGTCCGTTCCGCGTCCAGGGGTGTCGGTCGGGTCATGCCAGCTCTCCTTGATCCGTACCCCGGACCATAGCCGGATACCTGCCCCGGCGACAAAGGCCTGCGCCCCGGGGCCGGGGTTGCCCCTGGTTCGGATGGATGCCCGGGGCGGGGCATTCGTTATGTTGCCTGTTGGTAAACCTTTTTCTACACTCTTCTCCGTGTACCGGTTGAACTACAAGAAGTCGGCACTCAAGTGCCTGGCGCGGATGCCGCGTGGAGAGCGCCAGCGCGTGACCGGGGCGCTGAGCCGGCTGGCACGGGACCCGGACGAACCGGGACTGGATGTCAGACCACTGCAGGGGCGCGAAGGTTACCGTCTGCGCATCGGCCGGTGGAGGGTTCTGTTTCGTCGGCAGGATGACGATCTGGTCATTCTGGTGTTGGACGCAGGCGCACGAGGAGGCATCTACAAATGAGTGAAGCGGTTCAGATCATCGAACGCGACGGCAAACCCGAATATGCCGTGGTCCCCATCGACACCTATGAGCGCCTGGTGGCGAGCGCCGAAAAGGCCGAGGACATCCGGACTTTCGACCGCGCCATGGTCGAGCTGGAGCGTGGCGAGGACGAGGTTGTGCCGGAGGCGGTTGCGCAGCGGCTTCTGGCCGGGGACGAGCACCCGATGCGCGTCTGGCGTGAACATCGCGGGTTGACGCAGGAGTCGCTGGCGACGGCGGCGGGGGTGGGCAAGTCCTACATCTCCCAACTGGAAGCCGGTAGCAAGTCCGGTTCCGTGGATGCCATGCGTCGCATCGCCGCTATCCTCGAGGTCGACATCGAGGATCTGCTCCCGGTAGAGCCCTGAGGAACGGCGGCCTTTGGCGCCCCCCGGCGCTGACCGAATGCCGATCCGGGGACAACGCGGATACCCTGCCAGGCGCGCCGACCGGGTGCTGTACTCGGCCAGGAACGACGGACGCGACCGGATCGAGGTGGTTGATCCGGGGGCCGAGCCGGGGGCGTTCGCTCCGGACCCCGCTGTCCCGGCCGACACGTCGCGAAACGGGCCCGGTGAGGCCCGCTCAGGCCGGTAGCGGAATCAGCCTTCCCCGCGGAACGGACCCAGTTCCAGCAGCTCCAGGCGGTGGTTGCCCGAGGGGTGCGGCTCGGAGGGGCCCTGAACGAGCAGGGACAGGCCTTCGTTGATGCCGTTCTCCGCGAGCCACTGGCGCGCAAAGTCGTTCCAGTCGCTACGGTCTTCGGCGACGGCCACCGGCTGTACGCCGTAGGAAAACTGCAGGCCCTGAGCGGTTTCGGGGTGCGGCGTAAAGGCCGCGATCCAGCACGGCAGGCCCAGGCGGGCGATGCGTCGGGCGGTGGCGCCGCTGAGCGTGGGCACCAGCGTGACCTGCGGTCGGCTCCGGTGCGCGGTGTGGAACACGCTGCGCGCGATCAGGTCGGCGGCGCGCTCCTGCTCGGGCAGGTCGGGTTCGTCCGGGTGGTCGGTGCCCGCGGCCGCGTCGCGTTCCGGTTCGATCGAGCGGGCGATGGCCGCCAGCATCGCCACGGATTCCACCGGATAGCGCCCCATCGCGGACTCGCCGGAGAGCATCACGCAGTCAGTGCCGCCGACGATGGCATTCGCCACGTCGGTGGCCTCGGCGCGCGTGGGCCGGCGCGAGTTCACCATCGACTCCAGCATCTGCGTGGCGGTGATCACCGGGCGGTTGTGTCGGTTGGCGCGGCGGGTGATGCGGCGCTGGGCCAGTGCGATGCTCGCGATCGGAATCTCCACCCCCAGGTCTCCGCGCGCCACCATGATGCCGTCGGCCGTCTCGAGGATGCTGTCGAGCTGCTCCAGCGCATCGGCGCGCTCGATCTTGGCGATGATGAAGGGGTTGTAGCCCAGATCCTCCGCGGCCTTGCGCACCGCCAGGATGTCGTCGCCGTCGACCACGAAGCTCTGGCTCACCGCATCCACGCCGTGTTCCGCCGCAAACCGCAGCCATTCGTGATCGTCCAGCGTGAAGGCGCGGATCCCGAGATCGATGCCCGGCAGGTTCAGCCCCTTGCGCGAGCGCAACTCCCCGCCGGTCTGCACGCGGCAGCTGACGTCGGGCCCGGCGACCGACACCACCTCCAGCTCGATGTAGCCATCGTTCAGGAACAGCGCATCGCCCGGCTGCACCGCCTCCGGCAACCCGGAGAACGACACGCTGACCCGCGAGGCGTCCCCGATGCACTCCTGCGTGGTCAGCGTGATGCCTTGCCCCGGCTCCAGCTCGATTGGCTCCTCGGCCAGCTCGCCAATGCGCATCTTGGGCCCCGGCAGATCCCCGAGGATGGCCACACGGGTGCCGGTCTCCTGCGCCGCTTCGCGGATCTGCGCGATCAGGCCGGCGTGACAGGCGGGGTCGCCATGCGAGAAGTTCAGCCGGACCACGTTCAGCCCGGCCTGCATCATCCGCCGCAGCGTCTCCGGTGAATCGGACGCCGGCCCGACGGTGGCCACGATCTTCGTCTTCTGCGCGGGCAACGGCATGGCAGGCCCTTATTTGTTCACTGCTATCGAGAGTAAACCGTCCGCGCCAGCCTGTCGCCACCGAGCCCGGCAAGCGTCCTCCATCCGGAACCCGGATGCCTCGCAATGGTCCATTGGTATGTGTTTCGGGGCAGGGGATCCGCCAGACCGACAAATCCGGCTGTCAACATATCAAGCCGGAAGGATGGTGCACGTGATACGGACGAACGGGATCTGCACATGGCCCATGGTCCTGGTGGCCGTGGCGCTTCTGGTGTTCGGCCTGAGCGCCAACGCGGCCGCCGGGGAACGGCAGGCCGAGATCGTGCAACTGGTGGAAGGCCTGGACGAGGACGAGCTCATCGTCTTTGAGCCGGATGGCGCCCAGTACACCGTGACGGTCTTTACCGACGTCAACTGCCCCTATTGCCGCGAGTTCCACCAGCAAATCGACGACTACCTCCTATGGGACATCCGCATTCGCTATGCGGCGTTCCCCGTCATCGGCAACGCCTTCGAGCAGATGGAGGCGGTGTGGTGCAGCGACGTCCGGCAGGATGCCATCACCCGGGCCAAGCGGGCCGAGACCATAAAGGCGGAAGACTGCCCGAATCCCGTGGCCGATCATCTGGCCATCGCCCGGGAGCACCGCTTCCTGGGTACCCCCACCATCATCACCCCCGAGGGCCAGATCAGGTACGGCCTTGTCCCCGCAGCCGAACTCGCAGATATGCTGGAAGCCGAGGCGGCCCGGTAAGCAGCGTAACGAGACGGAAGGGGTCTTCTTCTCCATGCGCTGGAGGCCCCCTCTGGTCCTTAACGATATCGGTGGATGCCTCGGCGCTGACCGGGCCGGGGGTAGCCACCTTGCCCGTCGCGCACCTGCTTGCCGGGCTACGCGCCTGGTTGTCCGTTGTCGCCGAGCCCGTCGAACTGGATCCGCTGTACGCCGTCCAACTTCACGCTCCTGCGTGCACACCAGAGGTCGTGCTGGTCCTGCATGGCAAGCCAGCTTTCCGGAGACCGCCCGAGTGTTTTCGAAAGACGCAGCGCCATCTCGGGGCTGACTCCGCTGCGCCCCTGCAGGATACGCCCCAGGGTGGAAGGCGAGACATCAAGCTTGCTGGCCAGGTGGCGGGCACTCAGCCCGAATGGTTCCAGATAGACCTCGCGAATGAACTCGCCCGGATGCGGGGTGTTGTGCATCGTCATCTCACCGGATCGCCCGGACGCCGCCACGACGCCCGATACCGGCAGCCACCCGGAACAGGTCGGGGATATTCAGACGGCCATCGGCCGTGCGACTCATCACGCCGATCTCGATTGCGGCCTCGATGAGCGCGTCTTCCAAACACTGGCCGGCGGCGGGCGTTTCCAGCGCATGCGGTGGCAGGTAGGGGCGTGCGGAGTCGTCCTGGTTGTCGTCGTCCGTTGCGGCCTGCTGGATGGCGTCCACCACGCCGCTTTCGCGCCAGCGGGTCTGGAGGTCTTCTCTGGTAGCCGGTACTGTCATCCCGTGCAGTGGTTCGAGCATCTGCTTGATCCAGGGGTAGTCCTCCTGCAGTTCCTGCAAACGGATGCGCGAGGCTTCCTGTACGCCGCGCTTGATGCCCTCAAAGTGAAGCAGAACGCCGGAATCGGCGTACTGGTGCTCGGTGAGCACATGAGCCTGTTTCAGTGCCACCAGGAAACTGCGTGGACTGATTTGCCCTTTGGCATCCGCCAGATGGGTTGGCACCCATGTGTAGGTCTTGCCCCTGCGTCGGTCGCGCCCCATGAAGGGGCTCGCGATGGCCCGAAGTACTTCGGCCTGTGCCTTGTCCTGTGTTCGCAGCGATTCCGGGACCACGAAAACGGTCCCGCCGTCGATCTCCACCGACTCGAAGTGTTCGTTGTGCGTAGCGGCCAGCCATCCGCGGAAAGCGGGGCCGGATTGTGGATCGTTTCCCAGGTGGTGCCACAGCAGGCCATACAGATCCGCGCGATGCCATTCCAGCAGTACACGCCCGTGGGTGAGCTTGGATGCATCGGGGAAGGCCCAGACACTTTCGTCTTCCCACATGTCGGGGCGTAGAAAGAACTTGGTACGAATCGCGCTGTATTCCCGCAGATCGAGACCAACCCGCAGCAGCCCCCGCAGCAGTGCGCGGATGCGCGCCCAGTCATCGCCCAGACGGTCCAGCGCATCAAATACCACCAGGTGCCGTTCCCCGCGTGCCTTCAGGTCAGCGTCCAGCGTTGCAAACAGTTGTTCTTCGGTCTCCGGGTCATCGACGATTCGCTGAACACGTTCGGCCCAGCGTTCCGCCCCCCGAAACAGGGCGTGTTCTGCTGGATCGGCAAGCTGGTACAGGATGACCGTGCGCCAGATGTCCTCGGCCCGGAATCCTTCGTCAAGCAGCTTCCGCAATACTCGCCGGGAAGGGTGGCTGTGGTTGCCTGTCTCGGAAGAGTAGCCCCAGCCGACACGAACTTTGTCGAGCCTCAGCCGCCTCAGCTGATGGCCGATCATCATGCGGGTAGTCTCACCGTTGAGGGCGGCACTCCAGAAGCTCTTGCCCGTGCCCCGGTCACCGACTACCACTGGCGTATTGGGGTTGAGTGCACTTTCGTGACCGGGGACCACGTATACGCTCGCGGGTGCCGGAGGCTGGGTACCGTGATGCGCCACTTCTTCCGGAATGGCTTCAAAGGCCGCGCGCAGGTCGTCACGGTGCAAGGCGGGCTGATTCATCCGGCTTCTTCCTCCAGCAGGCTCAGACAGGACTGCAGGCCTTCGAAGAGCTCTCCGAACGCCTCTCGTATCGCAGACTCCCCGACGTCCGCCAGCTGCTCCATCGGATTGAACGCCTCGAAGTGCTCGCTACGCAGGATGCCGAATGGCCAGTGGGGGGCTTCAGGGTCACGTTCGTCGAATGTGAATGCGATATCCAGGCCGTTCACGCCATCCGATGGAACGGCATCATACAAAGTGTCGACCCATACCCCGTAGGAACTGGAGGCGAAACGGTGCTTGTCTTCCTCGCGCATGGTGGAACGCGCCTGAACCATATGGAAGCGCGTCCGCCACTGCGCATCGGTCGATCCGGAACCGCCGACGGATGCCAATTGGGCGAGATGCGCGAACAGGTAGCGGTAACCCTCCCATGTGGCGGGTACGTCCACGGCAAAAAAGAACACTTCCGCACCCAGATGCAACAGGGGCGCTGCGACCGTCTCGTGAAGGCCGGCCCGGCTGTCGATCAACACGACATCCGGTTTTACCTCTGCCTCCAGGGCACCGAGCATGTGTTGCAGACGCACCGCAAAGCCGCTTCCATCCTCGCCTTCGAGGTAGGCGCGCGCGAGCTTGGCCAGTGCACTCTCGGAATGCTCGGCTGCCGTTCGACCCAGGGCTGGGGCCAGCCAGAGCCCCGGCCGGTCGACCAGTGTACTTTCAGCCACCATATCGGCCGCCAGATCCGGGCAGGTGTTACCGACAAGATCCTCCACCAGCCAGTCCAGCACGCCGTATTCCGGTCGGCTTTGTTCGGGCAGCATGTGCGCGCCAAGCCCCGGGGCCTCGAGGTCCAGATCCACCAGCAGCACCGTACGTCCCTGTCGGACCAGCTCTCGGCCCCACAGCATGAGCGCCGTGGAACGCCCGACACCGCCCTTCAGGCTGTGGAACACAAAACGCGGCGGATGTGCGGTCTGGCAAGGGTCAGGTTGCAGGACCCAGTCCTGGCCCATGGCACGCCTCTCCACGAGGTGCACCCCCGTATCTCCCACCCACTGCACCAGGCTGGGTTCTCGGTAAAGCGCTTCGCCGGCCAGCGTTTCCGAGCATCTGGCCACGCCATTGTTCCTGCCCGGGCTGAACGGTCCAAGCGCCTGGTGTAGTTGCTCGCGCAATGTGTCGAGGGCCGGCTGGGGCCAGTCATCCGGGACTGTCAGATACAGGCGGCCGTGCATGTCGCGCACCACGCGCAGTCTGGAGAAGTCGGCGGTCGGTTCGACCGAGCGCACTGCGTGCACTAGCTCCGGGATGCAGCGGTCGAAGGATATTTGGCGGCCTGCCATGTTCACGCCCCCAGATTCGCCGCGCGGCACGTCCGGCGAGCGTGGTCGCGGTAGCGTTCGGCCATTTCGACATCAAACGCATCGTCTCCCCGGTAGCGGTTGTCGATCGTCCAGCCTTCCATATAGCCCGTGGAATTCAGCAACTGGTAAAGCCCGCGCTGGGTGCGCCCGCTGCCGATCTGAACAAAGACCGGGTTTCTCTCCCCGGCTGGCTCGGGTGCAAGTAATACTAACAGTCGACGGTCCCGTGCATGGATGGCCTGGCACAAATGGGTGGTCAGTCGAGAAAGGCGACGGATTTGACGAGGGCGTGGGCGCGGGTGCCGGGCTTCAGGCGGAGGCGTTCGGTGGAGAGGCGGGTGAGTTCGGCCATCAGGGTTTGACCGTCGTCCTGACGGCAGGTGACAAGGACCCGGGCGGGGCCATGGTGGCCGGGGGCTTCGTCCAGGGACTCGATGGTGACGGGGAGGATGTTGAGGATGGAGACGTCCTCCGGGGCGGTGAGGGCAAGTGACACGTCGCGGGCGTCGATGCGCAGGCGGGCCTGGTTTCCGGCGCTGTTGGTGGCGCCGGGGGTGGTCGGTACGCGGTAGCGGGCCTCGGGCGGGCCGAAGGGGTGCAGGCCGTGTTCGTCGGGCGGGCCCAGTTCGCCTTGCAGGACGGAGACGGCGCCTTCGTCGCGGAACAGGGGCGAGTCGGCGCGGGCGAGCGCCTCGCGCAGGGGTTCCAGGCGTTCGAGCTGGCCGTCGTGCATGAAGGCGACGCGGTGGGCGAGGCGTTCGACCTCGTCCGGGGCGTGGGTGACGAGCAGGGTGGGGATGCCGGTCTCCTCGGACAGGCGGGCGAGGAAGGGCATGATCTCGCGCCTGGTCTGGGTGTCGAGGGCGTTGAGCGGTTCGTCGAGCAGCAACAGGTCGGGGCTGGTGAGCAGGGCGCGGCCGAGGGCGACACGCTGGCGCTGGCCGCCGGAGAGCGCCTCGGCGCGGCGCTCCAGCAGCTCGTCGATGCCGAGGAGCCCGGCGACCTCGTCCAGGTGCAGGCGGCGCAGGGGTTCCGGCGTGCGCTTGTAGCCGTAGAGCAGGTTGCCGCGCACGGACAGGTGCGGCAGCAGGGTGGACTCCTGGAACACGAGGCCGACGCGGCGGCGGTGCAGCGGGACGAAGGTCTTGCCGGACTGCCAGGGGGTGGCGCCGAAGTGGACCTCGGCGCCGGGCGCGTGCTCCAGCCCGGCGATGATGCGCAGCAGCGTGGTCTTGCCGCAGCCGGAGCGGCCGAACAGGGCGGTGACGCCCTCCAGCGGGAAGGCGGTGTCCACCTCCAGGGTGAAGCCTGCGCGCTCCAGCCGCGCCTTGATCCGCAGGGTCTCGTTCATGGGGCCGGTCACAGGCGCACCGTGTCGAAGCGGCGGTTGATGGCGTAGACCACGAACAGCACCACGAAGGCGAAGATCAGCAGTCCGAAGGACAGGCGGTGCGCGGAGGCGAAGTCCATCGCCTCGGCGTGGTCGTAGATCAGGATGGACAGCACCTGGGTCTCGCCGGGGATCGCGCCGCCCAGCATCAGGATTACGCCGAACTCGCCGAGGGTGTGGGCGAAGGCGAGGGTGGCGGCGACGATGAAGCCGCCGCGGGTCATCGGCAGGATCACGGTGAAGAAGCGGTCCATGCGCCCGGCGCCCAGCGAGCCGGCGATCTCCACCGGGCGGCGGCCGAGGTTGGCGAAGGCCTGCTGCAGCGGTTGCACGGCGAAGGGCAGGGAGTAGATCACCGAGGCGATCAGGATGCCCTGGAAGGTGAAGGCCAGGTGGTTCAGGCCCCAGCTCTCCAGCGTGCTGCCGACCGGGCCGGCCGGGCCCAGCAGGACCAATAGATAGAAGCCGAGAACGGTGGGCGGCAGCACCAGCGGCAGGGCCACCAGGGCCTGCACCGCGGTGCGCAGGCCGCCGGGGGCGCGGCCGTTGGCCAGCCACCAGGCGATGGGCGTGGCGATCACCAGCAGGATCAGCGTGGTGTAGATCGCGAGCTTGAGGGTGACCTCGATCGCCATCCAGTCCGTGGGGCTCAGCTCGAACATGTCCGGTTACCGGGTGGCGTCGTCGGGCAGCTCTTCGCCGGGCATCACGAAGCCGTAGCGGCGCATGATGTCGCGGGCGGTGTCGCCGTTCATGTAGTCGGCGAAGCGGTGCGCGGTCGCGTTGTCTTCGCCGCGTCGGGTGATGATGAAGCCCTGGGTGAGTGGTTCGTGCAGGGCGTCGTCGATCAGGTGGTGCGGGTGTTCGGCGAGGTCCGGGAACTCGGCCAGCGACAGCGCGATGATGCCGATCTCGGCACCGCCGGCCTGGATCATGCGTGCGGTCTGGGCGATGTTGTCGCCGTTGACGATCTTGGGCTGCAGATCCTCCCAGATACCGACGGACTTCAGCGCCTCCATCGCGCGCACGCCGTAGGGCGCGTGGGTGGGCGAGGCGATGGCGACCCGGCGGATGTCGTCGCGCAGCAGGTCTTCAAGCGTCATCTCCGAGGCATCCATGCGATTGCTCCACAGCACGATGCGGCCGATCGCGTAGACCTCCGGTTCCGTCACGGCATGGCCCTCGGCGCGCAGCTTCTGCGGGTAGGCGATATCGGCGGAGAAGAAGACGTCGTACGGCGCACCGTTCATGATCTGCGTGGTCATGCGGCCGGAGGAGCCGTAGGTCACGCGGACCGCGTCGTCCGGGTGTTCGCGTTCGTATTCCTCGATGATGTCGTCCAGGGCGAAGCGCAGGTCGGAGGCGGCGGCGATGGTCAGCGGGCCGTTGGCGGCCACCAGGCCGGGGAGCAACAGGAACAGGGTCAGGAGCAGGGTGCGCAGGTGCATCATCGGTCGTCCTTTTCTTCGGGCTGAATGCGTCTGGGAACGCCTTGTCTGTACGTTCTTCCCCGTACGAGGGTATTCGTACCTTTCACAGCGGATCGGGCCATGGCTGGAGGATCCGGGTGACAGGTCGGCGGGGATTTTTGCATTCGCGTTATGTTTAATGAAACATAACGGGCTCGATTAACCCGGTCAAGCATCGGGCGGTCGGGCCCGGTGGCCGCAGGGGCCGGGGGACCGCCGGCCGTGCATTCCGGATCCGGGATGCCTCGATTCAGCGCCTTTTTGAAGGAGTGCGCATGAGTAACGAAAGGAACGAACCGATGGACGAGCCGCAGCTGGAGATCAGCGTGGATGCGTCGCGCGAGCTGGTGGATATCGGGCTGGCGGTGCTGCTGGACATCCGCCAGCCGTTCGAGCTGGAGCTGGAAGGCGCGGTGGATGGTGCGGTGTCGGTGCCGCTGTTCCGGCTGAAGCAGCTGCTGGGCAAGCATCTGTCGGAAGAAGAACAGGAGCTGCTGGATGCGGACGAGCCGGACGAGCGGGACTTCCAGCACTTCCTGTCGCTGATCAACCAGCACCATGTGCGGCAGGATCAAATTCTGCTGTGTCTGTGCAACAGCGGGCGGCGCAGCCTGCGGGCGGCGCAGCTGCTGCGCGATCTGGGGTATGCCCGCAGCCTGTCGGTGCGCGAGGGGTTTCGCGGGTGGCAGGGGGCCGGGGAGGCGGATTGAGGATGGCGGGAGGTGGCCGGGTTCGGTCCGGTCGGGGGCGGCAAGGCCGTTGTTCGCGTGCGAGCACGCTCCCACATACCCACATACCCGCATAGCCAGATACCCGCCTGGCCAGATATAGATGTGCGGGCTATTCGCTGTCGTCGCGCAGCAGTGGGCGCATGGCGTCGAGCTCGTCGCGGATGGCCTCGGCGGCGCGCTCCTCCATGCGGCGGTAGCGGGCGAGGACGTCCTCGCCCAGCGGTGTGACCCGGGCGCCGCCGCCCCGGGTGCCGCCGCGGGCGGTGTCCACCAGGGGTTCGCGGAAGCTGCGGTTCATGGTCTCCACCAGGTTCCAGGCCCGGCGATAGGACATGCCCATGTCACGCGCCGCACCGGAGATCGAACCCGCGATCCGGATGGCCTCCAGCAGGCGTGCCTTGCCCGGTCCGAGGGCCGTCACCTCGCCCAGCAGGATCCGCAGGCGGGGTGTCGGGTCATGCCGGTTTCCGCTGTTGGGGGCGCTGTCGGGGTTGTCAGTGTCGCTGCTCATGGCTGGCCATGGTCGAAATCTGCAGGGATGGTGCCGTGAAAGGACGCGGATTGCGAGGCATGCGCCCGGCGGGCGGCGCGGTGCGGCGGTATCTGCGAGACTGAGGACATGGTGAGCAAGCTTTCCAGATCGGCCCCGTTCCGTCTCGGCCGCGTCGTCCGTGGCGTCCGCTGGCGGGTGGCCCGTTCGCGATGAGCGCGACGATGGCCCGTGAAGAAGCAGCGGCGCTGGAGGATCTGCTGGGCCCGCTGGATGCGGCGCTGTCCTCGCACGGGGCGGCGGTACTGGTGGCCGAGCCCGGGGCGGGCAAGACCACCCGCGTGCCGCTGCATCTGGCCTCCGGGGAGTCGCCCGGGCGCGTGGTGGTGCTGCAGCCGCGGCGTCTGGCCGCGCGCATGGCGGCCACGTTCATGGCCGGGCAGTGCGGCGACGCCGTGGGGCAGACGGTGGGCTATCGCGTGCGCGATGCGCAGCAGGTGTCGGCGCAGACCCGGGTGGAGCTGGTCACCGACGGGATCTTCTTGCGCCGGATCCAGGCCGACCCGTTGCTCGAGGGGGTCGATACCCTGGTCTTCGACGAATTCCACCTGCGCCGGCCGGAGGCGGAGCTGGCGCTGGCCTTCGCGCTGCAGGTGCGCCGGCTGCTGCGCCCGGAGCTGCGCATCGTGGTGATGTCGGCCACCCTGGATGACGATGCGGTGGCGCGCCTGCTGGCCGGGAGCGGGCCAGACGGCGGCTCAGAGGGCGGGGCCGAACCCGTGCCGGTGCTGCGGGCGCGCGGCCGGCAGTTTCCGGTGGACGTGCGGCATGCGCCGCCGGCGCCGGACGCGTCGCTGGCGGATGCGGTGGCCGGGGCGGTGCGCGAGGCGCTGGCGGCCGAGAGCGGGTCCCTGCTGGTCTTTCTGCCCGGGGAGCGCGAGATCCGCGAGGTGGCGGCACGCCTGGAAACGGGCGGGGACGCCGCACTGGACACGCCGGCCGGTCGTGTGCGGGTCGTGCCGCTGTTCGGCCGTCTGGCCGCGGAGGAGCAGGCACGCGCGGTGCAGCCGGCCCCGGCGGGCGAACGCAAGGTGGTGCTGGCCACCGACATCGCCGAGACCAGCCTGACCATCGAAGGCGTGCGGGTGGTGATCGATGCGGGGCTGGCCCGCGAGCCGCGTTTCGACCCGGCCACCGGGCTTTCGCGGCTGGTGACGGTGGCGGCCTCGAAGGCTGCGGCCGAACAGCGTGCCGGGCGTGCCGGACGCACCGAACCCGGCGTCGCGATCCGGCTGTGGGCGCAGGCGGACGAGGTCGCCCGGCCGGATTATGCAACCCCGGGACTGCGCCAGGTGGACCTGCTGCCGCTGGCGCTGGAGCTGGCGGGCTGGGGCGAGCCGGTGGCCGGGCTGGACTGGCTGGAGCCGCCCCCGGCGCAGGGGCTGGCCTCGGCGCAGGCGCTGCTCGCGGAACTGGGTGCGGTGGACGCAGCGGGGCGCATCACCGATCACGGACGCGCGCTGCTGCGCCTGCCGACCCATCCGCGGCTGGGGCACATGCTGCTGCGTGCGCAGGAACGCGGGTGGTCGCGACTGGCCTGTGAGCTGGCGGTGCTGGTGGAGGAGCCGGGTCTGGCCGGACCGGAGATGCCCCTGGATCTGGAGTTGCGGCTGGAGCGGGCGCGGCGCGCGGGCGGACGTGCCTGGCAGCGATCCCTGCGGCGTCTGGAACAGGGACTGGAACGGGTTGCGGGTGCGGCCGAAGCCGGCGAAGCGGCGGCGGACGGGGCGATGGACGAGCCCGCCGCCCTCGGCGTGCTGGCCGCGCTGGCTTGGCCGGAGCGCATCGCCCGGCGCCGTGGCGGCGCGGCCGGGCGTTTCGTGATGGGCAACGGCCGCGGCGCGGTGCTGCCGGAGCGCGAACGCCTGGCGCATGCGGAATTCCTGGTGGCGGTGGACTGCAGCGACGCCGAACGCGAGGCCCGCATCCGCTGCGCGGTGGCGCTGGATTCGGCGGTGCTGGAACGCAAGGCGCCGGAGCTGTTCCACCGCGAGACCCGCTGCGACTGGGTGGAGGACGGTGCGCGCCTGGAGAATGCGCGTATCCGCCGGGTCGGCATGTTGGTGATCGAACGGCAGATGATCGCGCTGGAGGATCCCGCCGACACCATCGCCCCGTGGTGCACGCGACTGCGCCGCGAGGGGCTGGAGCGGCTGCCGTGGGACGCGGCGGCGAGCCAGCTCCGCGCGCGCATCCGCCTGCTGCACGAGGCGATGCCGGAGGCGGGCTTTCCAAATATGGACGATGCCGCGCTGCTGGCGGACCTGGAGCAGTGGCTGGGCCCGTATCTCGCCGGGATCACGCGGCGGCGCGATCTGGAACGCCTCGACCTGGCGGCGATCCTGCGCGCACGCCTGGACTGGGCGCAGCAGCAGCAACTGGAGCGCGAGGCGCCGGCGCGCATCGAGGTGCCGTCCGGTTCCGCGCACCGGGTCGACTACACCTGCGACCCGCCGGTGCTGGCGGTCAAGCTGCAGGAGCTGTTCGGTCTGACCGACACCCCGACGGTCGCCGGCGGCCGGGTGGCGGTGATGCTGCATCTGCTGTCACCGGCCGGGCGCCCGGTACAGGTCACTCAGGATCTGAAAAGCTTCTGGGCGAACGGCTACCCGGAGGTGCGCCGCGAGCTGAAGGGGCGCTATCCGAAGCATCCGTGGCCGGAGGATCCGTGGAACGCGCCGGCGACCCGGCATGCGAAGCGGCGGTGATCGCGGGGACCGCTCCCCCGGAGTCCGGCTCCGGCTCGGGTCCACGATGCGGCGCGCGGCGTTCTCGGGTAGTGTCGCGTTCAGCACCACTGCGAGAAGATTCCCCCGATGCTGAAGTTCCTGACCGCGATCCTGATCCTGCTGTTCATCTGGTGGCGGGTGTCGCGCTGGCTGGAGGTGCGCCGGCGCCGGGCACGCGGCGAGGACATCTCCTACGAGGTGCGGATCAAGGGTTATCGGCCGATCACCATCCTCAGCGTGATCTTCCTGATCCTGTACGGGGGGTATGTCGTCTGGTACCTGCTGACGGAACATCTGGGACTGCTGTAGTCCGTTCGTCCCGCAAGCGGTGTGCGGGGCCTCGCCGAGGAGAGGCCCCGCGGGTCGAGCCGCGGGTCAGCAGTCCCCGATGCGCTCGCCCTCGATCTCCATGATGATCGTCATCGGGCCCATGGGGCTGTCGACGTCGGTGGTCATGGTACCTTCGGAGCGCGTCCCCATGAAGCGCATCTCGCCTTCCATGGTGGCGCGGCCGCCCTGCGGATCGGTGCAGGTCATGGCGAAGTCGGCGCCGTCGGAGCGGACGTCCACGTGATCCAGGGTGCATTCTTCCGGGACCTCGATGACGTCCTCACCCTTTTCGATGTCTTCCTGCGTCACGCATTCGCGGGTGACCTCCACCTGGTCCTGCATCTGGGGCATGCCTTCGATGGTGGTCGTATGGGTGTACTCCCATTCACCGGGTTCGATGTTGGGCGTCTCGGCCTGGGCGGCCACGGGCAGGGCCAGCAGGGCCAGCGGGATCAGGAATCGCAGCATGACGGTTCTCCGGATGCGGAAAAGGGCTTTCCCGATCCATCTTGCATGGGGGCCGGAGGTGTGGCAACTCTGCATTTGTAGGGGAAGAGGAGTACGCAATGACGGGACGCTGGTGGTTGCCTCTGGTCGTGGTGCTGGTCGCGATCGGGGGGTGGCGCGAACTGGTGGAGGAGGGGGCGGAGCAACCGGGGAATCCGGTCACCACCCTCGCGGAGCATCCGGTCGCTCCGGGATGCCGGCTGCCGGTGAGCTTTCACCTCGACCGGGTCGACGCCGAGTTCGGACTGTCGGAGCGCGAGGTGCGCGCGGCCCTGCGCGATGCCCGGGGGATGTGGGAGGAGGCCACTGACGCGGAGCTGTTCCGTGAGGAAGAGGGTAAGGGGGTTGCGGTGCGGCTGGTGTTCGACGAGCGTCAGGCTGCGGCCCTGCGGCGGGATCAGGCCCGGACGGGCCTGGAGGAGCTGTATGCGGAGATCGAGCGCCGGCGCGAGCGTCTGGATCACGCACGTTCCGCGCTGGAGGCGGATATCCGGCGCCATGACGAAAACCGACAGGAGCTGGCGGAACGTCAGGCGGCCCACCAGCGCGACGTGGCCTCATGGAATGCCGGAGAAGGGCGCCGCACCGAGGCGCGTCGTGCGCGGCTGGAGCGCGAAGCGGAGGCCATCGAGCGCCAGCGGCGCGAGCTGAACCACCGGGCCGAGCGGCTGGGCGAACGCCGTGATGAACTGGAGGACCGCCGGGCGGAGCTGGACGCGGCGATCGCGGACTACAATGCACGTGCGGACGGCCATAACGAACGCTCGCGCGAGGCGAGCGGATTCAACGTGGGATTGTACGAGCGCTCCGGCGAAGGGCGTTCGATCACCGTCTATCAGGCTACCGATCGCGAGCAGCTGACGCTGGTGCTGGCGCACGAGCTGGGCCATGCGCTGGGCATCGGCCATGTTGCGGATCCGGCGGCGGTGATGCACGCCAGCCTGGGTGCCGAGAATGCGGGGCGCGAGCGGCTCGCGGAGGCCGACCGGCGTGCGCTGGAACAGGCCTGCGACGTGGCCGCCGAGCCCACCGGGCCTGCACGGGGTCAGTAGCGGTAGCGCAGCCCTGCCGACAGGATGTTCACCCGCCCGCGGGTGCTTCCGCTGTATTCCACCGTACCGGTGTCGAATTCGCGGGTCAGTTCGATGTCCTCGCTCGACACGTGGACGTAGGAGTAACCGAGGTCGACGCTCAGTCGTTCCGACGGATGCCAGGAGGCCCCCAGCGACAGCCAGGTGCGGTCGCCGTCCGGGGTTCGGGTCGAGCGATGGCTGTCGCGGGTGGGGGTGCGGTCGTACTGGATGCCGCCGCGCAGGGTCCAGGCCGGGTTGAGCTCGTATTCGGCCCCGATCGCCAGGGCGTAGCTGTTGCGATAGTCCTGCGCCAGTTCCTGTTCGGCCAGCGGGTGGTTGGACTCCACCGCGATCTCGTCGAAATTCGACCAGTTGAACCAGGTGTACTGCAGCAGCCCGGTCCAGCGTTCGTTGAAGCGATGGCTGAGCGCGGCGCTGGCGATGTCCGGGAGCTTGAGGTCGGCCTCGCCGGTGGCCACCACCGGCCCGGTCAGCGGCGGGCCGTTCTTCGGCATGGCGACGCGTGCCGTGCCCTTGAGCGTGTGGGTCACCCCGCTGCGGTAGTGCAACCCGAGGCGAGTGGTGTCCGCGAGGTCGATCAGCACGCCGAGGTTGTACCCCACGTCCCAGCTGTCCCCTTCCAGGCGGTATTCGCCGTCGAGTGCCGGGTCCGGACCAATCGGGTCCGGGATGGCCGCACGCAGCGTGGCATCGGCGTACTGCAGGTCGATGCCGCCGCCGACGGAGACCCGATCGCTGACCTGCACGGCGATGCTGGGCTGCAGATTGAGCACCCGCAGGTCGGTCTCCAGCGAGTCGTAGCGGGCGAAGAAATCGTCGTCATACTCGCCCTTCAGTCCGAAATGGGTGCCCAGGCCGAAGCCCAGCCATACGCGATCCGACTGTGGCTCGGCCCAGTAGAAATTGGGCAGCGGGGTGGGGTCGTAGGGGTTGTCGCCCTCGCTGCCTTCCACGGGGAGCGTCTGGCCGTTGGCATTCGTGAAGCTCGAGCCGTCGTTGCGGGTGCTGGAGCGCGGGAACAGCAGATGCGCACCGGCCTGCACCTCGGCGCTTTCCAGGCGGGTCATGCCGGCGGGGTTGAAATAGATGGTGCTGGCGTCGGAGGCGATGGCGGCCTCGCCGGCATAGGCCCGGCCCAGGCCGGTCACCCCCTGTTCCTGCAGGTAGAAGCCGGCGGCCAGCACGGTGGCCGGGGCCAGACCGAGCGGCGCGGCGATGGCCGCGGCCGCGAGATGGCGCGGTCGAACAGGCATGGTTCCCCCCTTCACACCCGTGACACGGATTCTCGTGATCCGACTGGCAGCCGAAGGTAGCGACCCCGCCGGCCGGACACAAGGGCCGGCTTAAATCAGCAGCAGGGCGAGCCCGATTGCGGCGGCCGCCGCGCCGCCACCGGCCAGCCCCAGGGTGCGGGCGGTGAAGCGGCCGATCACCGGGCGTGCCCGTTCGCGCCGGGTGAAGGCATCCTGCACGGCGACCAGCGCAGTGATGGCGCCGGCGACCAGCAGGATGATGCCGAAGATGTCCAGCAGTGCGGCGTATTCCATGAAGCTCCCGGGCGAACGACGGATCCTGCATCATGGATCATGCGTTGCGTTCCCCCATTTCGCATCCCAACCCTGATCTCACCGGGGTTGGTTGTGAACGGGGTCTCAGTGCTCGAAGGTGGTAATGACCATTCAGGATAGTGGGTTGTCAGGAGACAGCCAATCGGGAGGGATCTCATGTCATCGTTCTTGCTCAACCATTCGCAGCACGCACGTCACTGGTTTCGGTCGGGCCTGGTGGCCGCCGGCGCGGCCATATTGATGGCCTGCAGCCCCGGTGAAGGGCAGTCCGAGGTGCCCGGGGTGGAGGCGTCCGCGCTGGCGCATCCGGAGGAAGCGGGCGAACTGGTGGTGGTCACCCGCAACGCACCCACCGCCTGGTTCTACGACCGCCATACCGAGACCGCGGGCCCCGAACACGATCTGGTGGAGGCGTTCGCCGACGCCCGCGGCTGGGACGTCGAGTGGCAGGTGGTGGATTCGGTCGATGCCGTGCTGCGGGCCCTCGCCTCGGGAGAGGTCCACATGGCCGCGGCCGGGCTCACGCACCTCGAGTCGCGCGATGCTGATTTCCTCCGCGGGCCGCAGCACACCGAGGTGACCGAGCAGGTCGTCTGTCATCGCGACCAGCGCCCGCAGCCGCAGACGGCCGCCGACCTGGACGGGCTGGAGTTGGCGGTGAGCGCCAGCAGTGCCTACGTGGAAACGCTGCAGGCGCTGGAGGAGCCGGTACCGTATCGCGCCGAGCCGAAGGGCACCGAGCGACTGCTGGCGGCGGTGGAGAAGGGCGAACTGGACTGCACCGTGGCGGACTCGCATATCGCCGAGCTCAACCGGCGGATGTTCCCGCATCTGGAGGTGTCTTTCGACCTGAGTGACGTCCGCGCGATTGGTTGGTACCTGCACCCCGATTTCGAGGGGCTGGCCGGACAGGCGCGCGCCTGGATGGACACCGACGAGGGGGTGCAGGCGCGTGCCCGGGTGGACGAGCTGTACTACGCCTATGTACCCGAATTCGATTTCGTCGACCTGCGCGCGCTGACCCGGCGCATCGACCAGCGGCTGCCGGATTTCCGCCCGGTGTTCGAGGAGGCCGCGGACGAGCACGAACTGCCCGCCGACTTGCTGGCCGCGCTGGCCTACCAGGAGTCGCACTGGGATCCGGAAGCCCGCAGTCCCACCGGGGTGCGCGGCCTGATGATGCTCACGCAGCGCACCGCGCAGGAGCTGGGCATCGAGGATCGCCTGGATCCGGAGCAGAGCATTCGCGGCGGCGCGCGTTACCTGCGTCAGATGCACGAGCGCCTGGATGAGGACATTCCGGAACCGGACCGCACCTATCTCGCGCTGGCCAGCTACAACATCGGCCGCGGGCATCTGCTGGACGCGCGGCGCCTGGCGCGCGAGCTGGGCCGCGATCCCGACCGCTGGGCGGACATGCGCGAGGTGCTGCCGCTGCTGACCGAGGAGCGTTACTACAGCAACCTGCGTTACGGCTATGCGCGTGGCTACCAGCCGGTGTACTACGTCCAGCGCATCCGCAATTACCGCGACGTGATCCGGCCGGTGTTCGTCGAGGACGAATCGGTGCCGCTCACCGGACCGCGGGTGGCGCTGGACTGAGCACGCTCCCGGTCAGGTCCTCCAGGGCCCGCGCCCAGGCCGGCAGCAGCGCGGTGGTTTCCAGCGTCGAGACGTCCACCGGTGGCGGCAGGCCGTCGGTGAGCCAGCCGTCCAGTCGCGCGGCCAGGGCCTCGGAGTCGCCGGCCGGATAGCGGTACTCGCGGGGGTACTGCTCCGGGTAGCAAAGGGCGTCCGGCACCAGCGGGCGGGCGCCGGCGGCGCTCGCCTCCAGCATCGACAGTCCCTGGAATTCGTGTGCGGTGCTGCTGACCACGATGCCCGCGCGCCGCAGCAGGGCGTCGTATTCCTCCCGTGGCACGCGCCCGTCGGCGACGATCCATGCACCGAAACGCTGCCGTATTCGTTGCAGGGCGTCGGGGGGCGGTTCCGGACGCGGACCCAGCAGGGCCAGGCGAAAATCCCGCCCGCGCGCGGTCAGTCTTTCCAGCGCCTCGGCGAAGAGTTCCGGGCGCTTGTCGTATTCCCAGCGATGGTTCCACAGGATCAGTCCCGGGTCACGTTCGGGTGTTCCCCCGTCGGGGCGCCGCGGCGGCGCGACCGGGACCGGGAGTACGCGGGCCCGCTCGGACAGGCGTTCGGGGACGCCGGGCGGGACTGCGTCGGGCATGCGCCGCAACAGGGCCCGCAGGCCGTCGAGGAAGGAGTCGCGGTTGAAGGCCGAATTGAACGCGAGATGCCCGGCGGACAGCGCGCCGTACACCTGGACCATCTGCGGCTCGACGGAACGCACCTGTTGTTCGCCCACGGGGTAGGCGAACTGGTTTTCGTGGAAGTAGTACAGCGCGGGCAGGGCCGCCAGCGTCGGGTGCAGGCCCCGCAGCGTGGCCAGATCCACCATCGAGGTGGCGACGATCGCATCGGCCTGCACGCCTTCCAGCGCATCCAGCCAGGAGATCGGGTTGCCGCGGATGCGCCAGCGGAAATGGCGCCCGGGCAGCTCGAAGCGCTGCCAGTCGATCCCGGGAAAGGCGGTCACCAGGGCGTCCGCCCACGCGGCATGGCTGTCGGCACGATAGGCCGACAGCAGCAGCACGCGTGGGGGCATTTCCCGGTTCATTCTGACTGCGCCCTGCCTCAGCCGCCGGTCGGGGCCGTCCAGCGTTCGCCCTGCATCGGTTCGTCCACCGGTGTGGCGGCGATGTGGTTGGTGTAGTTGGACAGGGTCTTGAGGCCGATGGCGAGGATGACCTCCAGCATTTTCTGCGGTGTGTGGCCGGCCTCCAGAAAGGCCTGCTTGGCCGTCTCGTCGACCCAGCCGCGGTGTTCCAGCATGGCCCGGGCAAACCCGCGCAGGGCCTCCAGCGCGGGGTCCTCCAGCGGCCGGTCCTCGCGCAGGGCGTCCACCACCGAATCGGCGACGCCGGCCATGCGGCCGGTCATGCTGTGGGCGGCCATGCAGTAATCACAGGCGTGGAAACGGCTGACGGTGAGCAGCAGCACGGCCTGTTCCTCGCCGCTCAGCGAGGTCTGCTGCAGGAGTTCGTTGAGATCGAGATAGGCCGCGGCCAGGGCCGGGACGGTGGCCATCTTGCGGATCAGGTTGGGGACCATGCCGAAGGTGGCCTCGGCGCGGTCGAAACTGGCGGCCGCCGCGGGGGCCGATGCGCGGTCATGCAGGGGGAAATCGGATTCGGTCGTCATGGCGCGTCTCCGTCGGGATGGGTGGTGAGCAGCAGGTCCTGCAGCGCCGGGGCCAGACGCAGGATGGTGTCCGCGTCCTGTTCCGCCCGTGCCATCAGCAGGATGCCCTCCATCAGCGCGAGCCAGTGATCGGCGAGGCGGGCGGTGTCGGTGCGTGCGTCCAGTTCGCCGTGCGCCACGGCCGCGTCGAGGGCCGCGCGGAATTGCGCGCGGATCGCGTCCAGATGGCCCTGCATGGCTGCCCGCAGCCGTGGGCTCTGCGTGCCGGTTTCCACCGCCAGGCTGCCGAACGGGCAGCCCGGCAGGCGGCCCTCCGCGGCCTGCATGCGGGCCTGGAATGCGTGGATCGCGCCGACGAAGGCGGTGACCCGCTCGCGCAGTCCACCGGGGCCGCGCAGGGCGGGCTCCAGGACTTCCGCTGTGAACTCGGTATACAGCGCCTCCAGCGTGGCGATGACCAGATCCTCCTTGCCCGGGAAGAAGTGATACAGGCTGCCCCGCCGCACGCCGGCGCGCTCGCAGATGCCGGCGATGCCCACCGAACCGTAGCTGCGGGTGAGCACGAGACCGCGGGTGGCATCCATCAGGGCCTGTCGGCTTTGGTCTCCGGTCGTCATGATCTACAGTCTAGTTGACCGATCGGTAAACGCAAGGGGAGGGAATCCAATGGGAGATCCAACGAACGAAGCGAAAGGCCTTGAGGGCGGCGTTTCGGATGACGGGGCCCCGGGTACCTCCGGTGGATCGGCCACGTCGCCGGTGCATGTGCCAGTGCGGTATCGCAGGACATGGGAGGATGGCTTCGGCGCGCGCGGCTGGAAGCTGGCCCTTCCCGGACTGGGCGAGGATGTGATTGCCGCGACGCCGTTCACCGGCGAACGCATCCCCACCTCGGTCTTCGTGCATGACATCGTGGATCACCATCTGTGCGGCTTCGCGCTGTCCGGTTACCTCGACGAGGCGGGGGCGCTGATGCAGCTGGCGCTGCGCACGGGCTCGGATCCGGTGGAGGACTATCGTCAGATGATCGACGAGGACCTGCTGCCCGGGCGTCCGGTCGCGGACGACTGGCCGGCCCTGTTGCCGCAAGCCCTGCGGCCCGGCACGGATACGCGCCCCGATCCGGAACATCTGCGCGGGCTGGCGCAGTGGGCGGGGCAGGGGGCCCTGCGGGCACTGCTGGTTGCGGGTTTCGTGCAGGCCGGGTACGCGCGTCTGGCGAGCGCGCGCGCGAACTGGGAAGGATACGGTCTGGACGTGCGGGCCCGGGAGGCGATTGCGCTGGCGCTGCAGCGCCTGTTCGAACGTCTGGACGAACGCATGCTGGCGGGCGACGTGCGGCACGCCGAGGGGGAATTCGAGATCACCGACCGGCGGGTGGTTTATCGCGATGCCGGCGGAGCGTCGGAGGACGCGGAGATCGTGAGGGAAGACCCCGCCGATGCGTGACCGGCGGGGTCGGGACGTGCCCGTGAATCAGCTCATCACGTGCGCGTCGCACCAGCCGGCTTCGTTGACCAGGACGTTCTGGAAGTCCTGGTGGAAGCAGCCGCCCCAGCCGTCCGGGGCATCCGCGTTGGCGTTCCAGAAGGCGCAGTTGTCGCAGCGCGCGCCTTCCTGGAACTGCGGGTGATCCGCGGCATCGGCCGCGTCGTTGACGTAGTCGTGGGCGTGACCGTCTTCGGCCTTCTCGTCCGCGGCGTGGACGGACTGCGTGCCCATCAGGCTCACCACCGGAATGGCGGCCACCGCGGCGGATGCGCGGCGCAGGAAGGCACGGCGATTGGCGTTGTGCTTGTCGGACATGGAAAACCTCCGTACTTGCGTAGGCTTGTGAATGTTCTTCGCTGACAACGTCCGGTGTTCTTTACTGTGTATTCCGGACGCTGCTTTCGAGTGTTACAGACGATGAGGGTTCCCGGCCAGATCCGGGATCCGTGTCGCGGGGCTCCGGTCTGCACATGGGCCTCAGCCTGAGTAGATGACATGGGGTCGCGGGAAATTCCTTCCGCTCCCGCCGGCGCAGCCGATCGGTACCGGCTGCGCCAGGCTTGCGGAGCACCGCCCCTGTCCCGGGAGTTTTACGGATCGGGTGTCAGCGTTAAACTACCGTGAAACACAGGCTTTTCCGGGAGTTCGACATGCAGGTACGCAGGATGATGTTCGCAATGGCCGCCGCCCCGCTCCTGGCGGTCGGCACCGCCAGCGCCGACGGGATGGGGCTCAACCCGAGCTTTGCGGTGATGGGGGGTGGCCTCTGGACCACCGACTCCGATCTGCGAGATGACCCGGCCTATGGTCTGGAAATCGGCGCCGACTGCCTGCTGTTCCAGCCGGACAACGGCGTGCTGCGCCATCGTCTGAGCGTGACCGAGTTCGACGACGGCCCGCTGCGGATGACCAGCACCGAACTGAACACCCACTGGGAGTTTGAAGTTGCCGACAGCGTGACCATGGGCTTCGGGCCCGGGCTGGGCTATGTAAACACCAGGCTGGACGGTGACCGCAACGGTCTGTGGGCCGGGCAGTTCGGCGGCTCGGTGCAGTACGACGTGGACGACACCCTGTTCGTCGGCATGGAAGCGCGCTACCAGATCACCGAGAGCGATCGCTTCGCCGGCTCGCGCGAGGACATGGACAACATGCGCGTGATGGCCAAGGTCGGTTTCAATTTCTGAACCGGCAGGGCCTTCACTGAGAAAAAGGGCCGTCCCGGGCGACCGGGGCGGCCTTTTTTGTGCGTTCTGTCACGGAATCGGCGGGCTTGTGGCCGGCGCCGAACTCCGACAGGATTGAACCATGACGCACCAACCACCCGGATGAAGCCCGCCCATGGATGAATCCCGTCCCGATGCCCCTGACACGCCTGACACGTCCGGCGGCTCGGGGGACGATACAGGTGCCACCACTCCGTGGCATGCACTGGAAGCCGACGAGGCCCTGCGGCGCCACGACGCCGCACGCGAGGGGCTGAGCAGCGACGAGGCCCGTGAACGGCTGGAGCGTTTCGGCCCCAACGCCCTCAAGCCGCCGGAAAAGGCCGGGGTGCTGCGGCGTTTCCTGCGTCATTTCCACAACATCCTGATCTACATCCTGGTGCTGGCGGCCATCGGGACCGCCCTGCTGGGCCACTGGGTGGACACCGGGGTGATCCTGGCGGTGGTGCTGATCAACACGCTGATCGGCTTTGTCCAGGAGGGCAAGGCGGAAAAGGCGCTGGATGCGATCCGCAGGATGCTCTCGCCGCAGGCGGTGGTGCGGCGCGACGGCGAACGCCGCGAGGTTCCCGCGGATACCCTGGTGCCGGGGGATGTCGTCTATCTCCAGGCCGGGGATCGCGTGCCGGCCGACGTGCGGCTGTTCGAAACCCGCAACCTGCAGGTCGAGGAGGCGGTGCTGACCGGAGAGTCGGTGGCGGTCGAGAAGGATACCGCCGCGGTTGATGAAGGTGCCGATCTGGGCGATCGGCGCGGCATGGCGTTCTCCGGCACGCTGGTGTCCTTCGGCCGCGGCACCGGGGTGGTGGTGGCCACCGGCGGCGATACCGAGATCGGGCGCATCTCCACCATGCTGGGCGAGGTGGAGAGCCTCGAGACGCCGCTGGTGCGCCAGGTGGCGCAGTTCGGCCGCTGGCTGGCCGGCGTCATCATCGTCATCTCGGCGGCGACCTTTGCTTTCGGCTTCTGGGTCCGCGATTACCCGCTGGACGAGATGTTCCTGGCGGCCGCCAGTCTGGCGGTGTCCACCATCCCCGAGGGCCTGCCGGCGATCCTGACCATCGCTTTGGCCATCGGGGTGCAGAAGATGGCCCGGCGCAACGCGATCATCCGCAAGCTGCCGGCGGTGGAGACGCTGGGTTCGGTGTCGGCGATCTGTTCCGACAAGACCGGGACCCTCACCCGCAACGAGATGACCGTACAGACGCTGCTGACCGGTGCCGGCGAATACGGGGTCAGCGGGGTGGGGTATGCCCCGCACGGTGACTTCTCGCGCGACGGCCAGGAGATCGAACCGGCGGATGCGCCATGCCTGGAGGAGGTTCTGCGTGCCGCCCTGCTGTGCAACGACGCGGAGGTCTTCGAGAAGGACGGCCAGTGGGTGATGCAGGGCGACCCCACCGAGGGCGCGCTGGTGACCGCGGCGTTCAAGGGCGGGTTGAGCTCCCGACGGGAACACGAGGGTCTGCCGCGTACCGATGTGATCCCGTTCGAATCGGATCACCGTTACATGGCGACCCTGCATCACGATCACGACGGTCACGGGCGCATCTACCTGAAAGGGGCCCCGGAACGGGTGCTGGAGCTGTGCGAGCACCAGGCCACCGCCGACGGCCGCGAGCCGCTGCGGGCGGATGAATGGCATGCGGCGATGGACGCGATCGCGGCACGCGGTCAGCGCCTGCTGGCCATCGCCCGGCGCGCCACCACCGCCGAGCAGCGCGAGCTGACCTATGGTGACGTGGAACAGGGCGGTTTCGTCCTGCTGGCGCTGGTCGGCATCATCGATCCGCCCCGCGACGAGGCGATCGCCGCGGTAGCCGAGTGCCAGCGGGCCGGGATCCGGGTCAAGATGATCACCGGCGACCACGCGGCCACCGCGCGGGCGATCGGCGAGCAGCTGGGCCTGCGCGGCGAGGGCGGCACGCTGACCGGCCAGCAGCTGGAAGCCATGGATGACGCCGAACTGGCGCGCGCGGTGGAGGATACCGATGTGTTCGCGCGCACCACGCCGGAGCACAAGCTGCGGCTGGTCAGGGCGCTGCAGGGCAATGGCCGCATCGTGTCCATGACCGGGGACGGGGTCAACGACGCCCCCGCGCTCAAGCGCGCGGATGTCGGGGTGGCCATGGGGCACAAGGGGACCGAGGCGGCCAAGGAGGCCTCGGAGATGGTGCTGGCGGACGACAACTTCGCCTCCATCGCGCATGCGGTGGAGGAAGGCCGCACGGTCTACGACAACATCCGCAAGGCCATCCTGCACATGCTGCCCACCAATGCCGGGCAGTCACTGACCATCATGATGGCGATCCTGATGGGCCTGGCCCTGCCGCTGACCCCGGTGCAGGTGCTGTGGGTCAACATGGTGACCTCGGTGACCCTGGCGATGGCGCTGGCCTTCGAACGGACCGAGCCGGGGGTGATGGGCCGTCCGCCGCGAGCGCCCGATACCCCGCTGCTGTCGGGCTTTTTGCTGTGGCGCATACCGTTCGTGGCGATCCTGCTGTGGCTGGGGACCTTCGGCCACTTCGTGTACATGGAGGAGGTGCTGGGGGTGGCCGATGACCTCGCCCGCACCGTGGCCATCAACACCCTGGTGGCCGGTCAGGCCTTCTACCTGCTGAACCTGCGCCTGATCCATCAGCCGGTGCTGGCGGGCGGCGAGCTGTTCCGCTCGCGGGCGATGTGGATCGCCATCGGGGTGCTGGTCGTGCTGCAGCTGGCGTTCACCTACGTGCCGGTGATGCACACCCTGTTCGGTACCACTGCGATCGATGCCGGGGACTGGGCGCGCATCCTGCTGTTCGGGCTGGCGGTGTTCCTGATCGTGGAGGGCGAGAAGCTGGTGTTCCGGCGCATGGGCTGGGCCGGGAACTGACCGCGCCGGTCGGGTCCGGTCAGTTCCCGCCCCGCCCGGTATCAGTCGGTGTGGGTGACCCACTCGCGGCCGGTGGCCTCTTCCCAGTCTGCGGGCGTGGGGGTGTTGCGGTCGTAGTCCAGCCAGGCCTCGTAGACCTCGTCGGGCCAGTGCGACTGCAGCCAGTAGATGATGGCCTCGGCGTCTTCTTCGTCGATCTGTTCCTCGAACGAGGGCATGGTGCCGCCACGGGCCTGGCCGCCGTAACGGATCATGTCCTTGAGCTGCCACCAGGGGTGGTGCCAGGTGTGGGCCGAACCGTCGAGCGGCGGCGGGGGCCAGTTGCCGTCTTCGTCCGGCTGGTGCCAGTTCTCCGCCCCCTCGCGGTCCTCGCCATGGCAGGCCGCGCAGTACTGCTGGTAGAGGTGCTCGCCGCGCGCGAGGATCTCCGGGTTGTCGGTGCGTTCGCGGTGTTCCGGCTCGCCGGACCAGAAGCCGCCGTCACAGCCGGTCACCAGCAGGGCCAGGGCCAGGGCGAGAAGCGGGGACGTTCGCAGGGTCGCGGTCATTCGGCTTCTCCTTCGTCCGGCGCGTCGTCCCCGCCGAAGGCATCACGGACCCCGTCCCAGGCGTCGCGCGAGCCGTCGCGGATGCGGCCCCAGGCGTCCCGTGACCCGTCGCGCACGCCATCCCAGGCCTCGCGGGAACCTTCGCGGACGCCGCCCCAGGCCTCGCGCGAGCCGTCCCGCACGCCTTCCCAGGCCTTGCGCGAGCCTTCGCGGATCGACCCGCCGGCGCGCCCGCTGCGCAGCTCCATGTCGTCGTACCAGGCGGCCAGGGCATCGCGTTCGTCGTCCAGGGCCTGCAAGGCCCGTTCGCGGTTTTCGCGCGTGGTGTCGGCGAGATCGTCCCAGGACTCCCCGGCCTCCCGGTGCAGGCGCTGCAGGGTGTCATCCATCGCGTCCAGGGTATCCCGGGTGCGTTCGCGTGCGGTCTCGTCGCCTTCTTCGGCATCGCGCTGCAGCTGCTCGCGGCGCTGCTGCCAGTCCTCGCGCAGGCTCTCCATCGACTCGCTGGTGGTTGCGGCGGCGGTGGTTTCGTCGCCGGATTCCGCCCAGGCGGCCGGTGGCAGCGCCAGCAGGGCCCCGAGCACGGCCAGGAGTAACAGGCGGGTGGCTGGATTGCGGGTCATGGGGAGTCTCCGGATGCCTCGATTTGTCCACCATGGTAGACGAGTGCGGCCCGGTGTAGTTTCCCCAGTTCCGGGCGCGACGGCCGACGAGGAGGTGAATCCGTGAAATTCGACGCTTTTGTCCGCGGTGCTCCGGGGCTGTCCGTGATCATCCCCGCGTGGAACGAGGCGGAATGGCTGCCGCGGACCCTGGCCGCGGTCCAGGGGGCGCTGGCCGGTGTCGAACGGGCCAGCGAGATCATCGTGGTCGACAATGCCTCCACGGATGCCACCCCGGAGATCGCGCAGCGCGCGGGCTGCCGGGTGGTGTACGAGCCAGAGCGCAGGATCAGCCGGGCGCGCAATGCGGGTGCCGGGGCGGCTCGCGGGCAGTACCTGCTGTTCGTCGATGCCGACACCTGGCCCGATGCCGAACTGCTGCAGGCCACGCTGGACGCGCTCGACAGCGGAACGGTGTGCGGCGGTGGCGCCCGGGTCGCCTTTGATCATCTCGACCATCGCATTTATCGCTGGGGCGCGGCCGCATGGAACGCCCTCTCCGCGCGCCTGGGGCTGGCCGCGGGTTGCTACGTATTCTGCACCCGCGAGGCGTTCGCGGCCGTGGGCGGTTTCAGCGAGGCGGTCTATGCGGGCGAGGAGGTGTTCCTGTCACGGGCACTGAAACGCCGGGGACGCGCGCAGGGTCAGCGCTTCGAGATCCTGCAGACGCCGGTGCTGACCTCCGGGCGCAAGGAGGACTGGTTCCACCCTGCGCGCCACGTCCTGGTGGTGCTGCAGGTGCTGTTGTTGCCCTGGAGCCTGCGTTCGCGGCGTCTGAGCTGGTTCTGGTACACGCGTCCCCCGCGCAAACCCTGACTCAGAGCACGTCGAAGCGGTTGCGTCCGGATTCCTTGGCCGCATACAGGGCGTGGTCGGCGCGTTCGAGGATCTCGTCGACGGGTTCTCCGGGCTGCGCGAGGTGGCCCCCGGCGCTGAAGGTCACGGGCGTGTCCTCGGGGGTTTCCACTCCGGCGGCGGCCTCGATGAGGGCCTGACCCATGGCGGACAGGCGTTCCGGGTCGCAGGGATGCAGCAGGACCAGGAATTCGTCGCCGCCCCAGCGCGCCACCCGGTCGTCGGGGCCGAGAAATTCGCGCAGCCGTTCGGCGACCCGGGTCAGGGTGGTATCGCCTTCGGCATGCCCGTGGGTGTCGTTGAGCGGCTTGAAGTGGTCCAGGTCCAGATAGATGACCCCGAACGGCTCGCCGGAATGCCGCGCGCGCTGGGCATGGTCATCCAGCAGCTCGTCCATGCCCCGCCGGTTCACCAGTCCGGTCAGCGGATCCTTGCGGGCCATTTCGTGCAGTGCCTCGGTGCGCTCGCGGACCTTGGTCTCGAGGTTGCGGGTCTGGTTGCGGATGGCCTCCGCCATGCTCTGGTAGTGCCGCATCAGGCGGCCGATCTCGCCGCGCGCCTCGGGCAGTTCCACCGGGCGCAGGTCGCCGGACTGGATGCGTGCCATCGCCTGTTCCAGCGCGGCCACCGGGCGGAAAATCAGGCGCTGCAGGGCCATGTGCAGCAGGACCAGGACCAGGGCCAGGGTAAAGCCGAAGACCACCAGCACCGGCGTGAAATGTCGTACCGGCATCACCTCGTCGAGATCCAGCAGGGTGATTTCGTACCAGTCGAGAGTCGGCAATCGGGCGATGCCCGCCAGCTGGCGCTGCCCGTCGATCTGGACGAAGTCGGTGCGCACCTCGCCTTCCGGGTCGGACAGATCCCGCAGTTCGTCCATCATGGAGCGGATGCGCTGGTGGTCGCGGGGCCGGTCGACCAGGCGTTCCACCGTGCTTTTCTGGCCCTCCGGCTGCACCAGGCTGGCGAATTCGATGAACTCCGGATCGCGGTAGAGCTGGATGGCGCCGCTGAAGTCGGCGAACACCGTGGTGATCCCCGGCTGCTCGATGTCGACGATGTCGCGCAGGATGCCGTCCAGTTCCAGGCCGGTCCCGGTCATGCCCAGGATGGAGCCGTCGCGGTCGCGGATCAGCACGTCGATCCACAGCTTGGTGACCCCCAGCTCGGTGTCCGGATTGACGTTGAGATGGAAGTCGCGTTCCTCCTCGATCAGGCGGAAGAACCAGGCATCATCGGGGTCGTCGGGGTCCAGGTGATAGCGCAGCGGGTCGTCGGCGAATTCGTCGTCGGCGTTGTTGTGGTAGTAGGCGCCGTTTTCGCGCAGGGCCACGAAGTAGTTTTCGTCGCGGAAATTGCCGCGAAAGCTCTCCATCTCCTCGATGGCGGCCGCCTCCCTGTCGGGGTTGTCGGGTTCACGGGCGAACCGGAGGATGGCGGTGGAGTCGGCCAGCTGGTGCGACAGGGCGATCTCGCGTTCCAGCGGCTGCTGCAGGCGGGCGCTGTCGTAGCGCACCTGGATCTCCGCGACGTGCTTCCCCCACTGCTCGATGATGCCTTCGGCAATGCGCTCGAAGGCGAACCAGACGCCGACCAGCCCGACCAGGAGCAGGGCGCCGGCGAGCACCAGGAAGCGGCTGCGCAGGCTCATGGCGGGGGCGGGAACGGGGATGGAAAACCGTGCATGGTTCAAGTTTAGAGAAACGCCGTTCAATGTGCACGCTCGCGCTGGCATCCCCGATTTTCCGGGACAAGGCGCGTCGTGCAGCGGGTCACGCGGCCCGTTTGCGCGCCAGCGTCAGGCCGTCGCCGATCGGCACCAGCGACAGATCCACCCGCTCGTCCCGGTGAACGAACCGGTTGAATTCGCGGATCGCTACCGTGTCCTCGCGTTGATCGCTGCGGTCGGCCACGGTGCCGTGCCACAGGGTGTTGTCGATCATCACCAGGCCCCCGGGCGCCAGCAGGGCGAGGCAGTGTTCGTAGTATTCGCGGTAGCCGGTCTTGTCGGCGTCGATGAAGGCCAGGTCGAAGGGCTCGACCGCGGGATCTTCTTCGCGCAGGGCCTGCAGGGTGTCCGCGGCCGGTCCGAGGCGCAGGTCGATGCGGTCCTCGACGCCGGCGCGGCGCCAGTAGCGGCCGGCGATGTCGGTCCATTCGCGGCTGAGATCACAGGTCACGATCCGGCCGTCGGCCGGCAGGGCCTCGGCGATGACCAGGCTGCTGTAGCCGGTGAAGGTGCCGATCTCCAGGTAGCGCCGGGCACCCGTCAGCCGGGCGAGCAGGGCCATGAACTGCCCCTGTTCCGGGGCGATCTGCATGCGCGCCTCGGGCAGGGCTGAGGTCTGCGCACGCAGTTCTGCCAGCAGCGGCGATTCGCGCAGCGAGGCGTCGAGCAGATACGGGTGGAGTTCGTCGTCGAGTCCGATGGAACGTGTCGACATCGCAGCCTCCGGGTCATGCGGACCGCGCCGCGCGCAGGCGCCGCAGTACGCGCAGGGGGTGGGTGGCGGCCAGGACCAGGGCGATCAGCGCCGCCCATTCCAGCCAGTGCGGCAGCCATTCGGTGGCGGCCTCGACCCCGGTCAGCGGATCGAATCCGGTGTACGCCAGGGCCAGATCCAGCAGCAGCCCCAGGGCAATGGTCGACCCCATAATCCCGACGAGGTAGCGAACCAGCGCGGCATTGCCCATCTCCCGACGATAGACACCCAGGGTCGCCATGCTGGTGATCGGCGCGGCCAGCAGGAACACCAGCACGGTCCCGGGCGAAACGCCGGCCACCAGCAGGCCGGCGGCGATGGGCGTGGCCGCCGTTGCACACAGATACATGGGGATGCCCACCAGCGCCATCAGGAGCATGACGGCCGGCCCGCTGCCGTACGCGGCCAGCGCATCCGGCGGTACGGTGGCCAGCAGCACGCCCGCCACCAGCAGTCCGAGCACCAGCCACAGGCGGATGTCGTCGAGGATGTCGCCAAAGGCGTAGGCGAGGCCGCCGCGCAGTTCGGCCAGCCGACCGGGGCCGGCGCCGGGCGGCGCGGCCTCCGTGTCGCAGGCGTCTTCGCAGCCATTCCCGCAGCTGCTGCCGCAGGCGTCGCCGCCGACATTGTCCGGGCCGGGGGCGGGCGGCGACTGGCGGGCGAGGCTTCCCGCCCCGACCAGCAGACCGGTGGCCAGCGCGGTGACCACCGCGCCGAGCCCCCGGACCACGGCCATCAGCGGTCCCAGCAGGACGTAGCTGATCGCCAGCGAATCGATCCCGATGCCGGGGCTGCCGATCAGGAAGGCCGTGGCGGGGCCGCGTCCGGCGCCGCCACGGTGCAGGGCCAGCGCGGCCGGGATGGCGCCGCAGGAACACAGGGGCAAGGGCGCCCCGGCCACCGCCCCGCGTGCCGTGGCCCCCACCGAGGATCCCCCCAGCCAGGCCTGCAGGCGTTCCTGAGGCAACAGGGCGCGTACCAGGCCGGCGACCGCCAGCCCCGCCAGCAGCCAGGGCGCGGCGGCGAGCGCGAGTTGCAGGGTGGCCTGAAGTATGTCGCTTGCCATGAGTCCATCCTTCGCTGTGTGCCGCGCGGGTGCAAGAGCGACCAGTGCGGGTGGCGGTTCGGCACCGCCCGGCGGGAGCGGCTACACTGCCGCCCATTCACGCAATGCAACGAAAGGAGATGATAATGACGGGATACGCACTGGCGAACGTGCTCCACGTCCTGGCCGTGGTGATCTGGGTGGGCGGCATGTTCTTCGCCTGGGCCATCCTGCGCCCGGCGGCCAACGCGGAGCTGGATGACGCCGCGCGTCTGCGCCTGTGGCCGGCGGTGCTGGGGCGGTTCTTCCCCTGGGTGTGGGCCTCCATCGCGGTGGTTCTGGTGACGGGCTTCTACCTGATCTTCGGTGTACTCGGCGGCATGGGCGGGGTGCATCCCAGCGTGCACACCATGCTGCTGCTGGGCATCATCATGATGCTGATCTTCGCGCACATCTACTTTGCCCCGTATCGTCGCCTGAAGCAGGCCGCCGAGGCCGGGGACGTTGCAGAAGGCCTGCGCCGCATCGGCCAGATCCGCCTGTTCGTGGCGATCAATACCGTGCTGGGCCTGGTCACCGTGGCCGTGGGCTCCGGCGGCCGGCTGCCGCTGTAAAGCGCGTTCAGGGGCCCGGCCCGGAGCGCAGGCGCGGGTGCCAGACGAGTTCCGGCGCCCGCGGCGGTTCGCACTCCACCACTGCGTTCTGCTCGAATTTTTCCAGCCAGTGGTCACGGATCGCCGGCGGGAGGTCGGGGATGCCGAAGCCGGGTTCTTCCGGCCATTCTCCGTCCGGATCGCCGCTGGTGGCCGGCCAGGCGGGCCGTCCCGCGCTGGTGATCGTGGCCCGCAGCTGTTCCTGGCGCCGGGCGTTCTCCGTCGCACCGGACGGCCGACTGAAGGGGTTGTGTGCGGTGATCAGCGTGATCCGTGCATGGCCCCGTGCGCTCAGCTGGCGCGCCAGTTCCGCGTGGGGCTCGCCAATGCGCAGGTCGAGGGTCGTGGCGGCGGTATGCAGGCTGCCGGTAGGGCCCGGCGGCAGCTGCACGCGGTAGTGCGCCGCGGCGTACACCTGCTCCAGACGCCGGATCTCTGCGTTGTCTCCGGGGGCAGACGATCCCCCGCTGCTTGTCTGTTCGGTCATATCGCGGCACTCTCGAGGTTGCACCTGCACGGCAGGCGATTCGACAGGGGGAGCGGGATGTCGGTCAAGCCATGGATCCAGCGGGGCGGGACGTGAGCCGCGGGCCGGCCCCCGGTCGGCTCCCCGGGCGGACTTCGCATCTGACCGGGGCCTTTCTGCTGGTCCTGCTGCTGGTGGCGGCGGTGGCGGTGGTCAGCTGGTTGCGCGTGCAGCAGCTGCAGCAGGAGGTCCAGTCTCTGGCCGCGGAATACGTGCAGCGGGTGGACAGTGTCCACCGCATGCGCGCGCTGGTGCGCGAGCGGACGCTGCGCGCGACGCTGGTCCTCAGCACCGATGACCCCGCCATGCAGGACCAGTACCGCCAGGAATTCCGTGATCTCGCCCGCCGCTTCATCGAGGCGCGCGACGAGGTGGATCGGACGATCGACGATCCCCGCCATGCGCGTCTGCTGGCGGAACTGCGCGAGATGACCGCGGTGGGGGCGCCGCTGATGAGCGAGATGATCGACCTGGCCCTTGCCGGCGGCCGTCAGGAGGCGTTGCCGACCCTGTATTCCCGCATCATGCCGGCGCAGGAGCGCACCCTGGAGCAGATCGAGCGCCTTCTCGCGGCCCTGGAACAGCAGAACGCGGCGGACATTCGCGCGATGGTGCGCCAGCACGAGGATACCCAGCAGGTCATGGTGATGGCCTCGGGCGTGGCCATGCTGCTGATCGCCGGCATCGGTTTTCAGGTGCGCCGGCGCATCCGCCAGGATCATTCGGCGCTGCAGGAGGAGCTGGTGCAGCGCCGCCGGGCCGAAGCGCGCCTGCGCGAGACCCAGGCCGGGCTGGAGGCCGCGGTGGCACGGCGTACCGCCGAGCTTGAGGATGCCTCCGCGCGTCTGGAAGAGGCCCAGCGCATCGCCGGTGTGGGGTACTGGGACTGGGGCATCCGCGGCGAGCAGCTCAACTGGTCGACCAATGTGTTCGAGCTGTTCGGTCTGGATCCCGAACGGGACACGGCCGGTTTCGAGGCCTACATGCACGCCATCCATCCGGACGACCGGGTCCGGGTGCGCCAGGGCATCAACGCCGCGCTGGCCGAGGGCAGCCATTATCACCTGGAGCACCGGGTCGTGCTGCCCGACGGCGGGCTGCGGCACGTGCGGGTGGAGGGCGAGATATCGCGTGATGCTGACGGGCGCCCGCAGCGGGTGCTGGGCATGGTGCGGGACATCACTCGCGACAAGCAATCCGAACAACGCCTGTGGCATCAGGCCCATCATGATTCGCTGACCGGACTGCCGAACCGCAGCCTGCTGCAGGAGCACCTGCGTCAGGCGCTGAGCCGGGCGCGGCGCAACGGCACCCGTCTGGCGCTGCTGGTCTGCGATCTGGACGGCTTCAAGCCGGTCAACGACCGGCTCGGCCACGATGCCGGTGACGTGGTGCTGGTGACCGTGGCCGCGCGCGTGCGCAGCGGGGTGCGCGAGAGTGACGTGGTCGCCCGCGTGGGGGGCGACGAGTTCGTCCTGCTGCTGGAGGCCGTGGGCGGACCCGAGGACGTGCGCGCCGTGGGACGCAAGCTGCACCAGCGTTTCGCCGAGCCGGTGGAGATCAATCAGGAGGCGGTACGCGTGGGTTTGAGTCTGGGGGCGGCGATCTATCCCGACGACGGCGAACGGGCCGAGGAGCTGCTGCAGCAGGCGGACCACGCCATGTACGTCGCCAAGAACGGTTCCGGCCAGGAACTGGTGCTGTCGGATCAGAGGTAGGGTGTGAGCAGCCGGGCGGCGCCGTCGCGCAGGCGTATCGGCAGCGGGCGGCGGTAGACCTCGGTAAGCGTGAGTTCGCGCGAGTCTTCCAGCAGCTCGTCGGCCCACTGCGTCAGGCGTCCGCCCAGCCCCGGGTCGTAGCATTCCAGGTTGAACTCGAAGTTCAGCCGCAGGCTGCGCGGGTCCCAGTTGGCGGAGCCGGCCAGCACCCACTCGCCGTCCACCAGCATGATCTTGGAATGGTTGAACGGCGGCGGGGTCAGCCACAGGCGGCAGCCGCGTTCCAGCAGTTCCGCCTGGCCCGGCTGGCTGGCCCATTGCACCAGCCGCAGGTTGTTGCGTTCCGGCAGCAGGATGTCCACCCGGATCCCGCGCAGTGCGGCGGCCTTGAGTGCCCCCACCAGGGCATGGTCGGGCAGGAAATAGGGCGTGGCGATGACGATGCGCTCGCGGGCCTCGGCGATCGCCGCCTGCAGGGTGAAGTTGAGGACCTCGAAATCCTCGTCCGGGCCGTCGGGCAGCCCGCGGCACAGCAGGGCACCGCCGTCGGCGTCCAGTGGCGGGAACCAGGTTTCGCCCTTCAGCTGTTCGCCGGTGGTGAATTCCCAGTCCTCGGCAAACACCCGTTGCAGCTGGCGGCAGACCGGCCCGCGCACGGCGAAATGCAGATCCTGGATCGGGTGACGTCCGGGGTCGCTGGGGCTGTGTCCGCGGCGGATGTTCATGCCGCCGGTGAAGCCACGATACCCGTCGACCACCAGCAGCTTGCGATGGTTGCGCAGATTGAACGCGGCCAGGCTGCGCGGGATGTGGTGTACCGGCAGGAATTCGGCGGCGACCAGGCCGGCACGGCGCAGGTGCCGCACGGTGTTGCGCCGGCTGTAGCGTACGCCGATTCCGTCGACCAGTACGCGCACCGCGATCCCGCGCTCGCGCGCCGCCTTCAGGTGACGCACGAAGCGCTGCCCCTGGGCATCGTAGTCGAAGATGTAGGTGGCCAGGGTGATGGAGTGTTCCGCGCGATCGATCGCCTCCAGCATCGCCCCGAAGGCCTGGTCGCCGTCGAACAGCGGTTCCATCGCGTTGCCGCCGGTCAGGCGGAAGGGGCTCAGGCGGTCGCCGCTGTGTACCAGGCGTTCCCAGCGCGCCGGCGGCGCGGGGCGTGCCCCTTCGTGCGGCTGCAGCCCGGACAGCAGGTGCCCCTCGCGCAGGGCATGCGCGCGGCGCCGGATGCGGTTGACACCGAACAGCCAGTAGAGGATGGACCCGGCCAGCGGCAGCAGGAAGATCAGTCCGACCCACGCGATCAGCATGCCCGTGTCGCGCCGCTGCAGCAGGGCGTGCGCGGCGGTGGCGACGGCGATCGCGAGCGAGACGACGGCGAAAACACTGGCGGCCCAGCCGCTGTCGAGCACAGCAGGTCTCCCGGTGACGGTGTGGCGTGGCGGCGTTGTGGATGAACCGCCGCAGGCCCGCTACAGTACGCGGGCCGGGCGGCAGCTTAAAGATTTTCCCCGGTGCCCGCCACGGTGGCCCGCGGGAATCCAGCCCTGTCGCCCTCCGTTTCGCTCCCCGGCCGAGAATCACGCATGAGCCATTCCCTGACTCCCGAATCGTTCGCCAATGGCGAGCAGCTGCCGCTGAAGGACTTCACCGAGAAGGCGTACCTGGATTACTCCATGTACGTGATCCTGGATCGTGCCCTGCCGCATATCGGCGACGGGCTGAAGCCGGTGCAGCGGCGCATCATCTATGCGATGAGCGAACTGGGGCTGTCCGCCACCGCCAAGTACAAGAAGTCGGCGCGTACCGTGGGCGACGTGCTCGGCAAGTTCCATCCGCACGGCGACGCCGCCTGCTACGAGGCGATGGTGCTGATGGCGCAGCCGTTCTCCTACCGCTATCCGTTCGTGGACGGGCAGGGCAACTGGGGCTCGCCGGACGATCCCAAGTCCTTCGCCGCGATGCGCTATACCGAGTCGCGCCTGTCACGCTATGCGCAGCTGCTGCTGTCCGAGCTGGGCCAGGGTACGGTGGACTGGGTGCCGAACTTCGACGGCGCGCTGGAGGAGCCGAAGATGCTGCCGGCGCGCCTGCCGAACGTGCTGCTCAACGGCGGCAGCGGGATCGCCGTGGGCATGGCCACCGACATCCCGCCGCACAACCTGCGCGAGGTGGCGGCGGCCTGCGTGCACCTGCTGGAGCATCCGAAGGCCACGGTGGACGAGCTGTGCGAGCACCTGCCGGGGCCGGACTTTCCCACCGAGGCGGAGATCGTCACCCCGCGCGCCGAGCTGCAGAAGCTCTACGCCACCGGCCAGGGATCGGTGCGCGCGCGGGCGCGCTACGAGCGCGAGGGCGATGACATCGTGGTCACCGCGCTGCCGCACCAGGTGTCCGGGGCGAAGCTGTTGGAACAGATCGCCAGCCAGATCCGGGCGAAGAAGCTGCCGATGATCGAGGACCTGCGCGACGAATCCGACCACGAGCACCCGACCCGCCTGGTGATCACCCCGCGTTCGAGCCGCGTGGACATCGAGGCGCTGATGGCGCATCTGTTCGCCACCACCGACCTCGAGAAGAACTACCGCGTGAACATGAACGTGATCGGGCTCGACGGCCGCCCGCAGGTGCGCGATCTGCCCGGATTGCTGCGCGAATGGCTGGAGTTTCGCATCGAGACCGTGCGCCGGCGCCTGCAGTGGCGTCTGGAGAAGGTGCAGGCGCGGCTGCACGTGCTGGAAGGCCTGCTGATCGCCTATCTCAACATCGACGAGGTGATCGCGATCATCCGCGAATACGACGAGCCGAAGCCCGAACTGGTCAGTCGTTTCGGCCTCAGCGAGACCCAGGCCGAGGCGATCCTGGAACTCAAGCTGCGGCATCTGGCGAAGCTGGAGGAGATGAAGATCCGCGGCGAGCAGGACGAGCTCTCAAAGGAACGCGACCAGCTGGAGAAGACCCTGGGGTCCGAGCGTCGCCTGCGGACCCGGGTGCGCCAGGAGATCGAGAAGGACGCCGCCGACTATGGTGACGAGCGGCGATCCCCGCTGGTGGAACGCGAAGCCGCGCGGCCGCTGGACGAATCCGCGCTGGTGCCGGCGGAGCCGTTGACCATCGTGCTCTCGGAGAAAGGCTGGGTGCGCGCCGCCAAGGGCCACGACGTGGACGCCCGCGGTCTGAACTACAAGGCGGGTGATGCCTTCCGCGCCGCGGTCGCCGGGCGCAGCAATCAGCCGGTGGCGTTTCTCGACTCCACCGGACGTGCCTATACCCTGCAGGCGCACAGCCTGCCTTCGGCGCGCGGTCAGGGCGAGCCGCTGTCGGGGCGGGTGAACCCGGCGGAGGGGGCGCATTTCGTCGGCATGGCCACCGGCGGCAGCGAGGACCGCTGGCTTCTGGCCACCGATCACGGTTACGGCTTCATCACCCGTCTGGAGGAGCTGCTGGGACGGCAGAAGGCGGGCAAGAACGTGCTGACCGTGCCGGCCGGGGCAGCGGTGCTGCCGCCCGTCGCGGTGCCGGATCCGGAGAACGACCATCTGGCGGTGGTCACGACCCGGGGCTACCTGCTGGTGTTCCCCGCGGCCTCGCTGCCGGAGCTGGCCCGCGGCAAGGGCAACAAACTGGCCGGGATCCCGGCGGCGTCGCTCAAGGACGGCTCGGAGCGGGTGCAGGAGATCGTGGCTCTGGCGCCGGGCGACACCCTGGTGGTGCATGCCGGCAAGCGCTTCAAGGCCCTGGCGCCGGCGGAGTGGGGCGAGTATGTGAGCGAGCGCACGCGGCGCGGGCGGCAGCTCCCGCGCGGCTACCAGAACGTCGACCGGCTGGAAGTGCGGCGCTGACGGACGCGGCCGACAGTTCCCGGTCCGGGGCAGGTGCCCCGGGTCAGGAGCCCCGGGCGTTGCGTTCGCTGCGTTCTTCGGAGGGTCTGGCCCGATGGCTTGATGCGGGGGTGATCAGGGCGCAGGCTTCGGCCTCGGGCAGAGGGCGGTGGTAGAGGAACCCCTGGCCCACCGGGCAGCCGAGTTCGTGCAGCAGGGCGGCGTCTTCCGCCGTCTCGATGCCTTCGGCGACGGTCTGCAGGCCGAAGCCGCGGCTCACCGCGAGAATTGCCTCGAACAGGCCGCGCATGCCGGGGTCGTCGGCGATGCCGTCGACCAGCGCGCGGTCCACCTTGACCGTGGACACCGGCAGCCGGCGCAGGTAGGCGAGCGAGGAATAGCCGGTGCCGAAGTCGTCGATGGCGATGGACACCCCCAGGTCGCGCAGGGCGTGCAGTTCGTCCAGCGCATCCTCCAGATTGTGCATGATCGCGGTCTCGGTGATCTCGACCTCGAGGCAGCCGGGCGGGGTGCCGGTGTGCTCCAGCGCCGTGCGTACGGCCTGGGTCAGGGTGTGGCCGCGCGCGGTCAGGGCCTCGAACTGGCGCGCGGAGACGTTCACCGCGACCGGGTAGCACTCGCCGGTGGCGGAGCGCCAGCGGGCGGCCGCGGCCAGGGCCTCCTGCAGGGCCCACTCGCCCAGGTTGACGATCGCGCCGGTGGTCTCGGCGACCGGGATGAACTCGCCGGGCGAGACCGGTCCGAACTCGGGGTGTTCCCAGCGCATCAGGGCCTCGAAACTGACCACGGAATCCACGGCCAGATCGATCTTGGGCTGGTACAGCAGGAAGAGGCCGTCGCCGTTATGGGCGTCGGCCAGGTCGTGTTCCAGCCGGTGGCGCCGGCGCGCGGCCTGCTCCAGCTCCGGGACGTAGGTGAGCCAGGGGAGTTGCCGCCGGTCGGCCCTGGACAGCGTGAGCATCAGCCGGCGGATCAGTTCGCCGGTGTCGTGGCCGGCTTCCGTGGTCCGGGCATGTCCGGCCACGATCTCCGGGCGGACCTCGTACTGGCCGATGCGCAGCGTCCGGGTGCTGCTCTCCAGCATGGCCTGCAGGGTGTCGTCGGGCAGACCGTGTTCGCTGGCGGCCAGCAGCAGAAAGGTGGACCCGCCCCACAGTCCGCACAGCGCGGTGTCTCCCGCCAGTGTCTCCAGGCACCCCTGCAGGCGCTGGCCCGTCTCGCGCAGCATCAGGTCGGCGGCCGCGTGGCCCTCCAGGCGTTCCAGCGGCTCGTGTCCGCCCAGACGCAGCATCACCAGATCGATCACCGGGATCGCCGGGTCCTGCAGCCATTGCTCCAGGGTCTCCAGCAGGGCCGCGCGATTGGGCAGGTCGGTGGCCAGATCGTGGTGGGCCAGGTATTCCAGATCGCGATCCTTGCGCTGCAGGGTCAGGGATTGCGTCTCGAGGCTTTGCGACAGGTCCTGCACCTCGTTGTGCGTGGCGTTGTGCAGGGCCCGCACCCGCAGCAGGTTGTTGATGCGCTGCACCACCTCGGAGGCGTCGAACGGCTTGGTGATGAAATCCAGGGCACCGCCCGCCAGGGCCTGCTGGCGGGTGTCGGGGTCGATCTGGGCGGTCAGCACGATCACCGGAAGCCAGTCACCGTCCTGGAGTTCGGCGTTGAGGGTCTCCATGACCTGGTGGCCGTCCATGCCCGGCATGCGGATGTCCAGCAGCATCAGGTCGCGCGGGTCCTCGCGCCAGGACTCCACGGCCTGCTGCGGGCGGGTCTCGCCGCGGACATGCTGAAAGCCGGCGTCCTCCAGGATGGTGGTCAGAAGCTCCACGTTCATCGGGTTGTCATCCACGATGAGGATGCGGGCGTCGCTCTGGCTCTGGTCGGGGGTCAGCATGGCAGGTCGTAGGGTCGGTCAGTCGGCAGGGTTCAGCAGCCGGTCGAGGATGCGGTTAAAGGCCGGAATGTCCAGCGGTTTGGTGACGTAGTCCTCGAAATCCGGGTTCTGGTTCCCTTCGCCGGCTCGATTGCGGGTCGCGTCGGCACTCAGCGCGATCAGGGGCGCGTCGCGGGTTTCCGGCCGTGACTTGAGCACGCGCGCGGCGGCGGTGCCGCTCATTCCGGGCAGATGGATGTCCAGGATAATCAGGTCAGGTCTCCATTCGCGGGCCGCGACCAGGCCTTCCTCGGCGCTGGTGGCCACCCGGAGCTCGGCCTGGCCGCGCTGGCGGACCAGCTCGTGCATCAGCTCCATGTTGGTCGGGTTGTCTTCAATGTACAGAATCCGCCGGGGCCGTGCGGGCGCGGCGTCGGTGTCCGTTTCGGGGGCTGCTTCCGGCTCCGCCGTTTGCGTTTCATTCGCGCCCGCAGTGGCCCAGGGCGGCTTCCGGGTCGCGTGGCCGCTGCGCGGCAGGCGGACACGGAAGCTGGAGCCCTCGCCCTCGGTGCTGGAGAAATCGAGGGAGCCACCCATGCGCACCGCGAGCTCGCGGGAGATCACGAGTCCGATACCGGTTCCCTCGATCCCCGTGCCTTCCTGCTCCAGGCGCTCGAAGGGCTGGAACAGCCGATCCTGGTGTTCCTCCGGGATGCCGGGGCCGGTGTCCTGCACCTCCACGGTCAGGCTCCCGTGCTCCGTCGATTCTTCGCCACCGTTTTCGGGGTGGACAAGCACGTCGACACGGCCATGATCGCGATTGTACTTGACGGCATTCGTCAGGAGGTTGATCAGGATCTGGCGCACGCGGGTAGGGTCGGCGTGGACCGTTGGCAATGCGGCGTCGGGGTCGGGGTGGTGGAGCGCCACGCCGCGTTCCTCGGCCAGCGGCCGGACCATGTCCAGGGCTTCCCGCAGTACCGCGCCGATCGCGGTGGCCTCCGGCGACAGGGTCAGGCGGCCGGTCTCGATGCGCGAGAGGTCGAGGACATTGCTGATGAGACTGAGCAGGTGGGTGCCGCTCTCGCGGATGTGGCCGACCTGGCGGGCCTGGCGTTCGCTCAGCGGCTCGCGCGGGCTCTCCGCGAGCAGCTGGGCGAAGCCAAGGATGGAGTTCAGGGGCGTGCGCAGCTCGTGCGACATGTTGGACAGGAACTGCGACTTGGCCTGGCTCGCGCGTTCGGCCTCGTGCATCGCCCGTTCGAGCTCCTTGCGGTCGCGGCGGCGCGCCTCGCGGTCGCGCAGGGCGCGGATCAGGATCGCGTAGGTCGCGGAGAACGGGGCGAGGAAGTCGGCCAGTTCCTGGTCGTAGCCGCCCGGGCGGTCGGCGATCCCGAACATGCCCACCAGTTCGTTGCCATGGTAGAGCGGCATGCCGAGATACGGGCCGAGTTCCGGATGCCCTTCGGGGAGGCCGCCGGCGCGGGGGTCGGTCATCACGTCGTCGGAGATCAGCATGCGGCCCTCGTGCATGACCCGACCGATCAGGCTGTTCGCCCCGCACAGCCGCATGTCGCCGCTGAGCAGTTCCTGATAGAGCCGTTCGGACGCATCGCTCCAGGCCAGGTTGGTGATCGCGTGGATCTTGAGACACGGCTGGCCGTCGTGCCATTCGGTCTCGCCCATGAAACCGTAGTGACTGTCGGTCACCTGCAGCAGGGTGTCCAGCAGGAACGGCCAGACGTCCTCGGCGGAGTCGGTCTCCATGTACTGCGTGGTGGCCAGGCGCATGGCCTCCAGCAGATGCTGCTGGCGCTGCTGCTGCGCGGTCGCGTTGCGGTAAGCGTCGATGTCCTGGACGATGCCCAGCAGGTGTCGCGGCCGCCCACGGTCGTCGCGCTCCAGATCGCCCTGGGCGCGCAGCCAGCGCGGCGGCGAGGTGCGGATGCGGAATTCCACGTCCAACGGAGTCCCCGAGGCCAGGCTTTCGTTCAGCGCTCCCTGGACGCGGGGACGGTCCTCCGGCAGCACAATGTCGGTGAGGAAACGCGGATCCTGCAGCGCGGGATGCTCGGCGCCTTTGGTCAGGGCGGCGGCCTCCGGGGTCCAGTCCAGCTCGCCGGTGAGCGCGTCCACGCTCCAGTTGCCGATGCGCGCAAAGCGCTGCGACAGGCTGCGACGGCGTTCCGCCTCGCGCAGGGCATTCTGCGCACGGGTGATCTCGCTGAGGTCGTGGGCGACGGTGATGACGCCTTCGGAACGGCCGTCCTCGCCGACCAGCGGGGTCTTGATCAGTTCCAGTTCCCAGCTCCGGCCGTTGTGCTCGAAATGCAGCGGCTGGGTGCGGGTCTCCCCGGTGGTCATGACTTCGTGGTCGAGGGCGCGGGCATAGTCGGCCACGTCGGCACTGAAAAGATCGTGGGCCGTGCTTCCGAGGGCCTTTTCCGGCGCGAAGCCCAGCAGGGGCTCGCAGGCCGGGTTGGCCACCACGTAGCGGCCGTCGGCGTCGCTGGCGTAGATCGGATTGGGGGCCCCGCGCAGCACCGCGTTGAACAGGCGGCTTTCGCGCAGTTCGCGTTCCTGAGCCTCGTGCAGTTCGGTCAGATCGTTGACGATGCCGATGTAGTGTTCTTCACCGTCGATCCGGATGGAGGAGACCGCGAGCTGCATCGGAAAGGTGTGCCCGTCGCGATGCAGGCCGCGGACCTCGCGGCCGATCCCGATGATGCGCGCTTCCCCGGTGGCCTGGTAGTGGCGCAGGTAGTCGTCGTGCTGGCTCGCCCAGGGGTCCGGCATGAGCATGGACACGTTGTGGCCCAGGACTTCGGCCGCGGAGTAGCCGAACAGGCGCTCGGCCGCGGGGTTGAAGCTCTCGATGAGGCCGCCGGCGTCGATCTGGATGATGCCGGCGGCCGCGGTCTCGAGCACGGCGTGCAGCTTGCGGCTCTGGTGCTCGTGTGCGGAGCGGGTGGCGTCATAATCTCCGCGCAGGAACTCGGTACGCAGGATGTGCCCGGCGAGCCCGGCGAAGTCCTCCAGCGCGCGGATCCGGTCCGCATCGAACCGGCGCGGCCGGGTATCCATCACGCTCAGGGTGCCCACCGCGAGGCCGTCTTCCAGGGTCAGCGGTATCCCGGCATAGAAACGCACGCCGGGCTCGCCGGTGACCAGCGGGTTGTCGGCAAAGCGCGGATCGCCGGTCGCGTCCTCGACGATGGTGGTGTGCTGCGGGGTGGCGATGGCATGGGCGCACAACGAGACCTCGCGCGGTATGCGGCGGTGACAGGCGCCGTAGGCGCCCAGCAGTCGCTGGTGGTCGTGGTCGATCACCGAGACCACCGTGATCGGGACCTCCAGGCGTGCCGCTGCCTGACGCAGCAGCGGCGCGAACAGGCGCTCGCCGTCGGTCTCCTCGAGCAGGAGACGGCGCACGCCGGCCAGTCGCCGGTCTTCGTCTTCGGGGGTGGGGGGTGCCCGCATGCATGAACCTGGGCGGAGGATTGTCTACGAAGGGATGATACGTCATGCAGGCGACGGTGTGTGTGGCCGGGACTTGAACCCGCGTGTATCGCCCCTATCTAATACACCGTCCGAAATGCCTGATTCCACCCGCAACGGAGAACGAGTTCATCCGATGAAACGCATACTGCTGTTCCTGGCCACCAACTTCGCCATCCTGATCGTGCTCAGCATCACGCTGCGCATCCTCGGGGTGGAGAGCATCCTCGACGAGCAGGGGGTCAACCTCGACCTGACGGCCCTGCTGATCTTCGCCGCGGTGTTCGGTTTCGGCGGCTCGTTCATCTCCCTGGCCATCTCCAAGTGGATGGCGAAGAAGACCATGAAGGTCCAGGTGATCGAGAAGCCTTCGAATGCCACCGAGCAGTGGCTGCTGGAGACCGTCCAGCGCCAGGCGAAGCAGGCGGGCATCGGCATGCCCGAGGTCGGGATCTACGATTCGCCGGACCCCAACGCCTTCGCCACCGGCATGAGCAGAAATAATGCGCTGGTGGCGGTGAGCACCGGCCTGATGCAGAACATGGGGCAGGGCGAGGTCGAGGCCGTGCTGGGCCACGAGGTCGGCCACGTGGCCAATGGCGACATGGTGACCCTGGCCCTGATCCAGGGCGTGGTGAACACCTTCGTGATCTTCCTGTCGCGCGTGATCGGGCACTTTGTCGATCGCGTGGTGTTCAAGAACGAGTCCGGTCACGGCCCGGCGTTCTGGATCACCGCCATCGTGGCCGAGATCATCCTCGCGATCCTGGCTTCCATCATCGTGTTCTGGTTCTCGCGCCAGCGCGAGTTCCGCGCCGACCGGGCCGGGGCCGAACTGGCCGGGCGCGACAAGATGATCGGGGCGCTGGAGTCGCTGGCGCGGGCCTCCGGCCGGCCGGTGGACATGCCGGATCAGATGGCCGCCTTCGGCATCCGTGGCGGCATGGCGCAGGGCCTGAAGAAGCTGTTCATGAGCCATCCGCCGATCGAACAGCGCATCGCCGCGCTGCGCGCCGGGGGCTGAGGGCCGTCCGCCGGGTTCAGCCGGCGAGCACGTGATCGGCGACGAACGGATTGCGCCGGCGCTGCTCGCCGAAGGTGGATTCCGGTCCGTGACCGGGGATGAAACGGACGTCATCTCCGAGTGGCCACAGCTTCTGCGTGATCGATTCGATCAGCACGCGCCCGTTACCGCCGGGAAAATCGCTGCGTCCGATCGCGCCGTTGAACAGCACGTCCCCCACCAGCGCCAGCCGCGCGGACGGGCTGAAGAACACCACGTGGCCCGGGGTGTGTCCCGGGCAGTGCAGCACCTGCAGCCGTTCGTTTCCCAGCTCCAGGATCTCTCCGTCGTCCAGCCAGCAGTCCGGGGTCAGCGGCGCGATTTCCGGAAACCCGAACATCGCCGCCTGCTGCGGCAGCTGCTCGAGCCAGAACGCGTCCTCGCGCTGCGGGCCGATGACGGGTGCGCCGGACAGCCGCGCCAGTTCGGCCGCGCCGCCGGCGTGATCCAGGTGGCCGTGGCTCAGCAGGATGGACTCCAGTTCCAAACCCTGGTCGCGCACGCGGGCCAGCAGGGTCGGGGCCTCGCCGCCGGGGTCGACCCAGGCCGCGCGGCCGGTTTCGTTGCACCAGATCAGGGTGGCGTTCTGCTCCAGCGGGGTTACCGGAAGGGTGCAGTGTTCAAGCATTGGGGTATCGCTTCGCGGCGAACGCGTCGGGACGGAATAGTTGTGCGGCGTATGCGTCTTACAGGTGTGCAGATCGCAAGCTTAGGAGAAAAACCGGTCCGGCGCGACCGCTTTCTGTTCGTCGCTCGCGGGAAGTGCTTGACAGGGATATCCTAATATTAGAAGATCTGCATACGCTGAATGTTGTCCCCCCTGACAGCATCGGCGGACTCCTCCATCCTCCTTTGGTGGTTTTCTTGGCGCGGGCTCTGTCCCGCGCTTTTTTTTGCCCGTTCGCATCGTCCGGCCGCCGCGCCTACCATGGCGGCATGCCCGCCCCCGGTTCCCATCGATCATGACGCGACGCCTGAACAGCCTGCGCAATGTGGTGGTGATGTTCATCCTGCTGCCGCTGCTCCTGTTGGTGGGTGCGGTGGTCGCGCTGGGCCTGCAGGAATTCCAGACGCAGATGGAAGACCGCATGCAGGACGACATCGAGCTGGTTGCGCGGGCGATCCGTCTGCCGGTGTCCACGGCGATTGTTGAACAGGACGTGGCCGCCGTTCAGGAGTCGCTGGACTCGCTGTTCCAGATCGACGAAGTCTTCGGGGTGTACGTCTACGACGCGCGCGGCGAGCTGGTGGCGACCTCCGGGCCGCCCAGCCCGTCGCTGCGGCATCGGGGAGAGGCGCAGGCGATCAGCGAGACCGGAACCCTGGGCGCGTTCGATGAACATCGCGGGCGCGAGGTTTTTTCGTTCTTTCTGCCGCTGGCGGACCATGCGGGACGAATCGTGGGCCTGCTCCAGGTAACCCGTGACGTGTCTCCGTTTCGTGCCTACGTCTCCCAGCTGCGCTGGCAGGGCGCGGTGCTGACCGGGGCGGTGACGGTGCTGTTCCTGGCCCTGGTGCTGGTGGGGTACCACCGGGCCGTGGGGCGCCACGTCGAGCGCCTGACCGGGGTGATGCACGACATCGGCGAAGGGGTGCGCGGCGTGCGGGCACCCGAGGCCGGGCCGGCGGAGCTGCGCCATGTCGCGGCTACCATGAACGGGATGCTGGAACGGCGCGAGGCGTCCGAAGCCGCGCTGGAGGCGCAGCGGGCCGAGCAGCGAGCGCTGGAGGAAAAACTGCGGCATTCGGAAAAGCTGGCGGCGATCGGCCAGCTGGCGGCCGGGGTGGCGCACGAGCTGGGAACCCCGCTGGGGATCATCGCCGGACGCGCCCAGCGGGCCGCCCGCCGCCTGGCCGAGGACGATCCGGCGCGCAAGGAAATGCAGGAGCTGCGGGCAGAAACCGAACGGGTGGAGACCATCGTGCGGCAGCTGCTGGATTTCGCTCGGCGCAATCCGCTGCAGCGCCGCAGCGTGAATCTGGATGAACTGGTCCGGGAACTGGTGGATCGCGTGCGCGGTCGGGGACATTGTCCGGACGTGCAGTTCAGGCTGGAAGGCGCGCCCCTGCAGGTGGAAGCGGACCGGCTGCGACTGGGCCAGGCGCTGGAAAACCTGATCGAGAACGGCGGGCAGGCAGCCCGGTCGCGCGTGCGGATCACCTGGGGCGTGGAGGACGAGCAGGTCGAAGTCACCGTGGCCGACGACGGCCCGGCCGCCGGAGGCGGTATCGATGCGGAGGCCGCGGAGCGCCTGTTCGAACCCTTTTTCACCACCAAGCCGGCCGGAAAGGGTACCGGTCTCGGGCTGGCGGTGGCCCAGGTGGCGATGGAGGATCATGGCGGGTCGATCGCGCTGGATCGTTCGGCCCCGGGTGAGACCCGTTTCGTGATCCGGTTTCCCCGGGCTGCGGATGCCGCGGGAAGTGCCGCGCGGGATGGAGAGGATGGAACATTGCCGGAGGAGGGTGCATGACCAATCCGGAGTCGGTGCTGGTGGTGGAGGACGATCGCGGTCACCGGGATCTGCTGGTGGAGGAGCTGCGCGAGGCGGGGCATGACGTGGTGGCCGTGGGCAGCGCCGAAGAGGCGATGCAGGCCCTGGGCCAGCAACCCTTCGGCCTGGTGGTCAGCGATCTGAGACTGCCGGGCGAGGATGGCTTTCGCGTGCTGGAAGCCACGCGCGAGGCGGTGCCGGAGCCCGGTTTCATCATGCTCACCGGCTTCGGAACCATCGACCAGGCCGTGGCCGCGCTCAAGGCGGGGGCGGATGATTTTCTGACCAAGCCGGTGGATCTCGATCATCTGCGGCTGGCGGCCGACCGGGTGATCGAGGCCCGGCGGCTGAAGGCCGAGGTGCGCCAGTATCGCGAGCTGCTGGCGGCCGGGGAGGGCTTTCACGGCATGCAGGGGAACAGCCCGGCGATGTTGCGGCTGTTCGACCTGATCCGGAGGATCGCGGCTTCCGATGGATCGGTGCTCATCACCGGCGAATCCGGTACCGGCAAGGAGCTGGTGGCGCGTGCGCTGCACGCCGAGAGTGCTCGCCGCGACGGTCCCTTCGTTGCCCTGAACTGCGCCGGCATCCCCGAGAGCCTGCTGGAATCGGAACTGCTGGGGCATGTCGCCGGGGCTTTTTCCGGGGCCAGGGGCGCGCGCCGCGGCCTGTTCCGCGAGGCCGACGGGGGCACCCTGTTTCTCGACGAGATCGCCGAGATGCCGGTGGCGATGCAGAGCAAGCTCCTGCGGTTGCTGCAGGACGGGCGCGTGCGCCCGGTGGGCGGCAACGAGGAGGTGGACACCGACGTTCGCATCGTGGCGGCGACCCACCAGGACATCCCGGGGCGCATCGCGCAGGGCGAGTTCCGCGAGGACCTCTACTATCGGCTGGAGACCTTTCGTATCGAGATCCCGCCGTTGCGCGACCGGGGCGAGGACATCGAACGCCTGGCCCTGCAGTTCCTGCGCCAGCACGCCCTGGCTCACGGGCTGCCGGAGCGTCGCCCGAGTCCCGAGGCGATGCGGGCCCTCCTCCACTATGCCTTCCCCGGCAACGTGCGCGAACTCTCCAGTCTGATGGAGCGCGCCGCGACCCTGTCTTCCGGTGACCAGATCGAGTTGCGCGACCTGCCGGAGCGGGTGCACGCATCGGCATCCGGCGGGACACCCGCCGGTACGTCCCCAAGTGACGGCGCTCCCGGAGCCCGGGACGCCCACTGGCCTTCGCTGGCCGAACTCGAGACCGATTACATCCAGCGCGTCCTTGAGCACTGCGAGGGCAACAAACAACGGGCGGCGCGCATGCTGGGGATCGGCCGCAAGACGCTTTATCGGCGGCTCGGCGAGTCCGATACGAACTGAGCCCTTTCCCTTGCGCGGTGTGTCATGCGGACGCGGTGACACGTTTCATTGCGACCCATGTGTCGAAAAGAAACAGTTCTGATCTTCTTTCTGTTCTCCTCCCGGCCGCACGGACGGCCTTCATATCTCTGATTGAAAAGATATTTTTTTGTGTTCTGAATGTTGGCCCGTGGGTTGCATCATGTGACTTGTCCGTAGCGAAATCCGCAAACCACAGGAGGTCGCATGACGACTTTCCGCAAAACCGCAACGGCCATGGCGCTCGGTTCGGTGCTGACCCTCGGCTTTTCCGGGGTGGCCGCGGCCCAGGCGGGCCAGGGCGGTGCCCCCGCCGGCGACATGCCTCCCGAGGCCGGAACCCCGGGGCAGGGCCAGCCGCCCGAGCCGCGGCAGGACGCACCGGCACCGCAGGATGCCCCGCCACCCGGCGGGAGCGGCCAGGGCGGGGGGCTTCCGCCGGGCGGGACCGGACAGGAACGCGGGCTCCCGCCCGGCGGGCAGCCCCCCGAACCGCAGACCGGACCGGGGCAGCCGGATCGGCCGCAAGGTGCGCCCCCCGAGCCGCGTGACGCGCCGCCGGGGAGCATGGAACCCGAGCGCACGGATCCGCGTGGCGGTGCCACCGGCCAGCAGATGCCGGCCCCGGGCGAGCGGCCCGAGGGCGAGGCGATGCCCGAGCCCGGCGAAGACCCGCGGCAGGGCACGGAGCGGGACTGGTAGTCCGGCCCGCAGATCATGATTTTCGTGAATACAGACCGTCGTAAAGACCAAGGAGCAAACGCAATGATGAACTTTCGCAAGACCGCAATGGCTTTCGCCCTGACTTCCATGTTCGCCTTCGGTGGCGTGGCCTCCGCCCAGATGGGTGGCGGCGCCGAGGGCGGTGCTCCGCCGGAAGGTGGCGCCCAGGGCGGCGCCCCGCCGCAGGGCGGTGCTCAGGGTGGCGCGGGCGCCCAGGGTGGTGCTCCGCCGGAAGGTGGCGGCGCCCCGATGCAGCAGGAGGCCCCCGAGGTCGACCTGTCCGATGAAGACATCGACACCTTCGTCGAAGCCTTTGTCGGTGTGCAGGAGGTCCGCGAGGACTTCTCCCAGCGCCTGCAGGAAGCCGAGGACGAGACCGAGGCGCAGCAGATGCAGCAGGAGGCCCAGGACGAGATGGTCGCGGCCGTGGAGGATGCCGGCATGACCGTTGAAGAGTACAATGAGGTCGCCATGGCCCTGCAGAACGACCCCGAGCTGATGCAGGAGGTCCAGCAGCAGGCCGAAAGCGCCATGTAAGCCCGCAAGGGACAGGCATGCGCTGACGGGGCCGTCCTTCGGGGCGGCCCCGTCTTTTTGCGCGATCGCTCGTGGGACCCTTGAATGACGGGGTACAACACGGTATTCTTTCGCGCTTTCTGAATCGCCCCGACATCGGAGCATCGATACATGAGCACCATCAGCGCCAAGCCGGCAGAAGTCGAACGCGACTGGTTCCTTGTGGATGCCAGTGACAAGACCCTCGGTCGACTCGCCACGGAAATCGCGCGTCGGCTGCGCGGAAAGCACAAGCCCGTCTACACGCCGCACGTGGATACCGGCGACTACATCGTCGTGATCAATGCGGACAAGATCCGGGTCTCGGGCAACAAGGCCTCCGACAAGATGTATTATCGCCATACCGGTTATCCGGGGGGCATCAAGGAGGCGAACTTCTCCCAGATGATCGAACGTCATCCGGAGAAGGTGCTCGAGCTGGCCGTCAAGGGCATGCTGCCGCGCAACCCGCTCGGCCGGTCGATGCTCAAGAAACTCAAGGTGTATGCCGGAACCGAGCACCGGCATGCGGCCCAGCAGCCGCAGCCGCTGGACATCTGATCCGCGGCGCCGCCAACCAGAAACAGGGAAATCGATTCCAATGGCTATGAATCAGTACTACGGTACGGGTCGCCGCAAGACGGCTTCCGCGCGTGTCTTCCTGCGTCCCGGCTCGGGCAACGTGACCGTCAACGGCCGTCCGCTGGACGAGTTCTTTGGTCGTCCGACCTCGCGCATGGTTGTCCGGCAGCCGCTGGAAGCGGCGGAAGCCCTCGACGGCTTCGACGTGGTGGCCACGGTCTCCGGCGGGGGCGGCAACGGTCAGGCGGGTGCCATTCGTCTGGGTATCGCCCGCGCGCTGGTTGAGTATAATGAGGACCTGCGCAGCACGCTGCGTCGTGGCGGTCACCTGACGCGGGATGCCCGCGAGGTGGAGCGCAAGAAGATCGGCCTGCGCAAGGCCCGTCGCGCGACGCAGTACTCCAAGCGCTGATCCGGTTTTCGCCGGTGCACCCGGAGGTTTCGGGCGCCGGCCAGAATTGGGGGATCGTCTAGCGGTAGGACTACGGACTCTGACTCCGTCAACCCAGGTTCGAATCCTGGTCCCCCAGCCAACCATGGAAAAGGGCCCCCTCGCGGGGCCCTTTTTCATGGATATGGGCCCGGACCAGGATGAGAACCTGGAAGGTTCGGCGGAGCGCAGCGGAGCAACGCACACGCGCAGGCTTTTCTACGGAATGTCGGGTCTTCTCCGTGCGTCTGTGGTCTATAGTCAGTCCCAGGTTTCGAGCAAGGAGAAGCCATGTCCGTACCCGAGAATCCGTATCCCGAGGTCACTGTCGATACCCGCGCCCGCCAGGTGGAAGGGACCAATGCCTGGTACATGATCGGTCTGTCGGGCATCCCGGGCCCCGACAACGAGGGCCACACCTCCAACGCCGGTTTCGTGGTGACCGACGAGGGCGTGGTGGTCTACGACGCTCTGGGTACCCCGGCCCTGGGCTTCGAGATGATCCGGCGGATCCGGGAGGTCACGGATCAACCGATCCGCTACGTGATTGCGGGTCATTACCATGCGGACCATATCTACGGTCTGCAGGCGTTCGCCGATCATACGGAAGCGCGCATCATCGGTCAGCGGCGGGCGGAAGATTATCTGCGCGGGCCGGGCGCCGAATCCCGTCTGCAGCAGCGTCGGGGCGTGCTTTATCCGTGGGTGGACGAAGACACTCAGGTGATCCCGCCGGACGAGCTGTTCGACGACGAGTACGCCATCGAGCTGGGCGGCAAGACTTTCCGCCTGCTGCATGCCGGTCCGGCGCATTCACCGGATGACGTCATCATGGTGGTCGAGGAAGACGGCGTGGTGTTTGCCGGCGATATCGTGTTTGACGGCCGCATCCCGTTCCTCGGCGATGATGCCCTGGATTCCGGCAACTGGGTGAACCGCCTGGAGCAGGTGGAGGCGATGGAGCCGAACTTTCTGATCCCGGGGCATGGCGACGCGACCGCCAATGCCCGGCGCGCGGTGCGTTTCACCCGGGACTACCTGGTGAAGCTGCGTGAGCACATGGCGGAATCGGTCGAGGACATGATGTCCTTCGAGGAGGCCTACGCTGCCATGGACTGGTCCGAATACGAAGACCTGCCGGCGTTCGACCACACCAACCGCTCCAACGCCAATGCGGTGTTTCTGGAGATGGAATCCAAACTGTTCTGACGCCGCATTATCTCCGCAGCCGACCGGGCCCGGGCTGTTCCGGGCCCGGTCGGACGTGCACGTCGATCAGGGTTTCCTTAATATTGCGCAACTACTTTGGTGCCAAAAGAATGGACCGCGAGTGCGAGATCGTGCTTTCGGTCCGGCTGGCCGTTAACCTTGCGCTTCACTCTGATCGGGAGGCCCCGCCTCAATGACCGCCGAACGCGTGCGCGAAATACCGTACAACTACACTTCCTTCTCCGACCGCGAAATCGTTATCCGCTTCCTCGGGTCCGATACCTGGGAGCTGCTCAACGAGCTGCGTGGCGAACGCCGTACCGGCGTGTCCGCGCGCATGCTGTTCGAGGTCCTGGGGGATATGTGGGTGGTGACGCGCAACCCGTATATCCAGGACGATCTGCTGGGAGACCGCAAGCGTCGCCGTTCTCTGATCGATGCGATGCAGCACCGCCTCGATCAGATCGAGGCCCGTGCCGAGGGCAACGAGAAGGCCCTGACCCTGGCCCGGCGCGCCCAGGCGGCACTGACCGCGTTCGCGGAGGAGTTCGACAAGACGCTGGCGTTGCGCGACAAGGTTCGCAAGCGTATGAACGGGCTCACGCACAAGGATAATATCCAGTTCGGCGGGCTGGCCCGCGTCTCGCACGTGACCGATGCGACCGACTGGCGCGTGGAGCTGCCGTTCGTGGTGCTGACGCCGGATTCCGAAGAGGAAATGGGCCCGCTGGTCGCGGCCTGTATCGAGCTGGGTCTGACCGTGATCCCGCGCGGTGGCGGTACCGGCTATACCGGCAGTGCGGTTCCGCTGTCCAAGCGCTCGGCGGTCATCAACACCGAGAAGCTGGAAAACATTAGCGACGTGCAGCGGCGCACGCTGCCGGGCGTGGACAAGGAAGTGCCGGTGGTGCATGTCGAGGCGGGCGTGGTCACCAAGCGCGTTTCCGAGCTGGCCGACAATAACGGCCTGGTATTCGCGGTGGATCCGACCTCGCAGGACGCATCCACTATCGGCGGCAACGTGGCCATGAATGCCGGCGGCAAGAAGGCGGTGCTGTGGGGCACCGCGCTGGATAACCTTGCGGCCTGGACCATGGTCACCCCCGAGGCCGACTGGATGTACATCGAGCGCCTCGATCACAACCTCGGCAAGATCCACGATGCGCAGACGGTGCAGTTCCGCGTGACTCGCTACGAGGCCGACGGGAAGACCCAGAAGGGCGAGCCCGAGATCCTCGAGATGCCCGGGGCGCAGTTCCGCAAGACGGGGCTCGGCAAGGACGTGACCGACAAGACCCTGATGGGGGTGCCGGGCATCCAGAAGGAAGGCTGCGACGGCCTGATCACCTCGGCCGAGTTCATCCTCCACCGCATGCCGGACAACATCCGCACCGTGTGCCTGGAGTTCTATGGCACCGACCTGCACGAGGCGGTCCCGGCGATCGTCGAGATCAAGGACGCGGTGGATGCCGAGGACGAGGTCCTGCTGGCCGGGCTCGAGCACCTCGACGAACGCTACGTGCGCGCGGTGAAGTACACCCCCAAGGGGGCGCGCGGCGACCTGCCGAAGATGGTCCTGGTGGCCGACATCGTCTCCGACAACGAGGACGCGCTGGGCCGGCTGGCCGGGCAGATGGTGCGTGCGGCCAACGCCCGCAACGGCGAGGGCTTCATCGCCGTGAGCCCCGAGGCACGCAAGCGCTTCTGGGCGGATCGTGCCCGCACCGCGGCTATCGCCCATCACACCAACGCGTTCAAGATCAACGAGGACGTGGTGATCCCGCTGGAGCGGCTGGCGGAATACACCGAGGGGGTGGAGACCCTCAACGTCCGCGAATCGCTGAAGAACAAGCTGGCGATGATCGACGAGATGCTGGAGTGCATGCGCGGCGATCATCCCGAACTGCGCGAGCTGCTGGAAGACGCCGAGGGCGAGGGCCAGCAGTGGTTCGAGTCCAAGCGCCAGCGGGCGGTCGAGGTGCTGGAATCCGTGCGCGATCGCTGGTCGCGCATCGCCGACAACTTCCACACCCTGGCCTCCGAGTGCGACGAGCTGCTGGATGACGCCGCGCGTGCGGACATGCGTCCGCATGACAAGCTGATCCACCTGCTGCTGCGCCGCAGCCTGCGCATCTCCTACCGCGCGGAGGTCGAACGGCCGCTGTTCGACATCTTCAACGGTCACCAGATGGAGTCGGTGCGCAAGCGCCTGACCGCCATCCATGACCGGGTACTGACGAGTCGTCTGTTCATCGCCCTGCACATGCATGCGGGCGACGGCAACGTGCACACCAACATCCCGGTCAATTCCAACGACTACCCGATGATGCATCAGGCCGAGCGCCTGGTGGACGAGGTGATGCGCCTGGCGCGCGAGCTGGACGGGGTGATCTCCGGTGAGCACGGCATCGGGCTGACCAAGATGCAGTACCTGGACCCGGAGTCGATCACGTCCTTCGCGAAGTACAAGAAGCAGATCGACCCCGAAGGAGTGTTCAACGCCGGCAAACTGATGGAAGGCTCCGGCCTGAACAATGCCTACACGCCGTCGCTGCGCCTGGTAAAGCAGGAGGCATTGATCCTGGAGCAGAGCGAGCTGGGGGATCTCAACGACGAGATCAAGGACTGCCTGCGCTGCGGCAAGTGCAAGCCGGTGTGCAACACGCACGTCCCGCGGGCCAACCTGCTGTACTCGCCGCGCAACAAGATCCTGGCGACCGGGCTGATCGTCGAGGCCTTCCTCTACGAAGAGCAGACTCGGCGCGGGCTGTCCCTCAACCACTTCGAGGAAATGAACGACGTGGCCGATCACTGCACGATCTGCCACAAGTGCCTGAACCCGTGCCCGGTCGATATCGACTTCGGCGACGTGACCATGCACATGCGCTCGATCCTGAACAAGAAGGGCAAGCGCAAGGCATCGCCGGCGACCATGATGTCCATGGCCTTCCTGAACACCAAGGATCCCGCCACCATCAAGGGTATTCGCAAGGGCGCGATCCAGATGGGGTACGCGGCCCAGCGCCTGGGCCACTGGTCGTTCAAGAAGCTCGGCCTGACCGGCGAGGGCAAGACCCCGCGTTCGACCACCGGCAAGCCGCCGGTGCACGAGCAGGTGGTGCATTTCGTGAAGAAGCCCATGCCGGCGGGGCTGCCGAGCCAGACCACGCGCCAGATGCTGGGGCTGGAGGACTCGCGCTACGTGCCGATCCTGCGCGATCCGGTGAAGACCGACATGGACTCCGATGCGGTGTTCTACTTCCCCGGCTGTGGCTCCGAACGCCTGTTCAGCCAGGTCGGGCTGGCGACCCTGGCGATGCTCTACGACGCGGGTGCGCAGACCGTGCTGCCGCCGGGCTACCTGTGCTGCGGCTATCCGCAGAACGCCGGTGGCGATTTCGAGAAGGGCTCGCAGATCAGCACCGAAAACCGCGTGCTGTTCCATCGCATCGCGACCACGCTCAACTACCTCGATATCAAGACCGTGGTGGTTTCCTGCGGGACCTGCATGGATCAGCTGCTCAAATACGAATTCGAGCGGATCTTCCCGGGCTGCCGGCTGCTGGATATCCACGAGTACCTGATGGAGAAGGGCATCAAACTGGAAGGCCTCCAGGGGGTTCAGTACATGTACCACGACCCCTGCCACTCGCCGATGAAGTCGCACAAGCCGACCGAGGTGGCCGGCAACCTGCTGGGCCAGCCGGTGCTGGAGTCCGACCGCTGCTGCGGCGAGGCCGGGACCTTCGCGGTCAGCCGCCCGGACATTGCGACCCAGGTGCGCTTCCGCAAGCAGGAGGAGCTGCACAAGGGCATCAAGCAGCTGACCGGCGAGGAGAAGGCGGAAAACGGCAACGTGAAGATGCTGACCTCCTGCCCGGCCTGCCAGCAGGGGCTGTCGCGCTACCGCGAGGATACCGGCCTGGACACCGATTACATCGTGGTGGAGATGGCCAACCGGCTGCTGGGCGAGGACTGGCAGAAGGGCTTCATCGACCGGGCGCGCCAAGGAGGCATCGAGAAGGTCCTGCTCTGAACGACGGTTTCCCGTACACTGCGCAGTGGAATAAACGGAGTTCACGGGGCGTCGCAGGGAAGGCCGTATCCCGCGGCCCCCTGCTGACGTCAACGGAGATCGCATGAGCTTTCGTCATTTCGCTGTTCGTTCGGGTGTGTTCGCCCTTGCCGCCGGCCTGCTGGCCACCCCTGTCATCGTCTCGGCCCAGCTGGCGGAGTTTCCGGGGCGTCATCTTTACGAACGCTTCGGGGTGGAGGCCATCGAACTGTTCGACCTGCGTGGTCAGTTCAGCGGCTCGACCCTGGTGGACGTGCGCCCGCGCGCGGAATTCGACGTGATGCGGATGCGCGACGCCCATCACGTGAATCTGCACGCCCCCGATTTCGACGAGCGTGTCCGCGACCTGGAAGCCCGCGAGGGCAGCCCGCTGGTGTTCTACTGCAACGGGCGCGACAGCCATCGGGCGTACCGTGCCGCGGCGCGGGCCAGTGATGCCGGGCTTGATGCCGTGCTGGCGTATGACGCCGGCATGAACGACTGGGCGCGGAGCTATCCGCGCTTCTCCCGCCTGTTCGGCGAAGCGGTCGAGGACGACGATCTGATCCCCGACGCGTCGTTCGCGGCGCGGTTGCTGGATGGAGAGACGTTCGCACGCCGGGCCCAGGAAGACGACAGCCTGCTGCTCGACATCAGTGGTGCCGGGGACGAGGATGACATCGCCCTGTTCGGCGGACGCGAGCGGGTCATGCCGGTGAATGAGCCGGCGGCCCTGGACGACGCCCTGCGGGCGGCCGCCGCGGACGGCGACACCCTGCTGATCTTCGACCAGCACGGACAGCAGGTGCGCTGGCTGCAGTATCGCCTGCGCGAGCTGGGCATCGAGGACGAGCGTTATTACTTCCTCGAGGGCGGAATGGAGGCGTTCTACGACGAGGTGATGGGCTGAGAGCGGGGATCAGCGGCGGAAGAAGCTCAGGATCAGTGACAGCACGATGCTGACGATGATCATGGTCGTCAGCGGGAAGTAGAAGCGGCTGTCACCGCGTTCGATCACGATGTCCCCCGGGAGCCGCCCCCAGGGGATCTTTCCCAGCCAGGGCCACAGCAGCCCGATCAGGACGATCGCGCCGCCGATGATGATCAGCCACTTGCCGGTCTCGTTCATCGTGCCTCAGTGGTGGTGCAGTTCGCGCACGCCCTTCTCGCTGCCGATCAGCATCACGTCGGCCGGGCGCCGCGCGAACAGCCCGTTGGTCACCACCCCGGCGATGTGATCGATCTCCGACTCCAGCTCCACCGGGTTCATGATGCGCAGGTTGTGGACGTCGAGGATGACGTTCCCGTTGTCGGTGACGAAGCCTTCGCGCAGTTCCGGATTGCCGCCCAGGTTCGACAGCGCGCGCGCCACGTGGCTGCGGGCCATCGGGATGACCTCCACCGGCAGCGGGAAGTTGCCCAGATAGTTCGCGATCTTGGTGTCGTCGACCACGCAGACAAAGGTCTCGGAGGCCGCGGCCACGATCTTCTCGCGGGTCAGCGCGCCGCCACCGCCCTTGGTCAGGTGCAGGTGGGTGGTGGCCTCGTCGGCGCCGTCGACGTAGATCGGCAGCGGGCCGGCCGAATTCAGGTCCAGGACCTCGATTCCGTGGCCGCGCAGGCGCTCCGCGCTCGCCTCGCTGGAGGCGACGGCCCCGTCGATGCGGTTCTTCATGCCCGCCAGGGCATCAATGAAATAGTTGGCGGTCGATCCGGTGCCGACACCGACCACCCAGCCGTCCTCGATCTTCGACAGGGCCGCTTCGGCCACCGCCTTCTTCATTTCGTCCTGAGTCATCGCTTCGTCTCGCATGTTCTTGATATAACCTGCCGAGCATAACCATCCCGACGTTGACGGGACAAGCGCCGCGCAGCGCGAAGAGCTCACAGGGTGTGGGGTGAGCGTGCTATCGTGCGAAGCCATGAAAGACTATCCCTATCTGGAGAAGATCCTCACCTCCAGCGTGTACGACGTGGCGCGCGAGACACCGCTGGATGCCATGCCCACGCTGTCGAACCGGCTGGGCTGTGATATCCGCCTCAAACGCGAGGACCTGCAGCCGGTGTTCTCGTTCAAGCTGCGCGGCGCCTACAACAAGATCGCGCAGCTTTCGGAGGAGCAGCGCTCGAAGGGCGTGATCGCGGCCTCGGCGGGCAACCACGCCCAGGGCGTGGCGCTGGGGGCCACCCATCGCGGTATCCGTGCGGTCATCGTGATGCCGGTCACCACGCCGCAGATCAAGGTGGACGCGGTACGCCGCTTCGGCGGCGAGGCGGTGCTGTTCGGCGATTCCTTCGACGAGGCCGCCGCGCATGCCCGCGAGCTGGAGGCCGAGCACGGCTATACCTTCATCCACCCGTTCGATGATCCGGACGTGATCGCCGGGCAGGGCACCGTGGCCATGGAGCTGCTGCGTCAGCAGCCCGGGCCTCTCGATGCGGTGTTCGTGTGCATCGGCGGGGGCGGACTGGTCTCGGGCATGGCGGCCTATATCAAGCGCCTGCGCCCGGAGATCCGGGTGATCGGGGTGGAGCCGGATGATGCACCGTCGATGTACAAGGCCCTGCAGCAGAATCGGCGGGTCAGCCTGAAGCAGGTGGGGATCTTTGCCGACGGCGCCGCGGTGCGTCAGGTGGGCAAGGAGACCTTCCGCCTGACCCGCGAGCTGGTGGACGAGGTCCTGCTGGTGGATACCGATTCCATCTGCGCGGCGATCAAGGACATCTTTGACGATACCCGCGTGGTGGCCGAGCCGGCCGGGGCCCTGGCGGTGGCGGGCATGAAGCAGTATGCCCAGCGCGAGGGGCTGCGCGGGGCGCATCTGGCCGCGGTGCTCAGCGGCGCCAACATCAATTTCGACCGCCTGCGCCACGTGGCCGAGCGCGCCGAGATCGGCGAACACCGCGAGGCCCTGTTCGCGGTGACCATCCCCGAACGGCCCGGCAGCTTTCGCGAGTTCTGCGAAGCGGTGGGCAAGCGGGGCATTACCGAATTCAACTACCGCTACGCCGACGACAGCACCGCACATGTCTTTGCCGGGGTCAAGCTGGAAGGCGGGGACGCCGAGCGCGAGGCGATCCTGACGACCCTGCGCGAGCGCGGCTACGAGGTTCTCGACATGACCGAGAACGAGGTGGCGAAGCTGCATCTGCGGCACATGGTGGGGGGGCACGGTGGCGAGGTGCGCCACGAGCGGCTGTATCGCTTCGAGTTCCCGGAGCGCCCGGGCGCTCTGCTGAACTTCCTCAACCACATGGGCGAGACCTGGAACATCTCGCTGTTCCACTATCGCAACCACGGGTCGGCCCATGGCCGGGTGCTGGTAGGGATGCAGATCCCGAAGGAGGATCGCAAGCGCTTCCGGGAATTCCTCGAGGAAGTCGGCTACCCGTGGCACGAGGAGACCGGCAACCCGGCCTATTCGCTGTTCCTGCGCTGAAGGTCGCGTGCGGGGTCAGTCCTCCGGGGCGTCCAGCGCATCCGCTGGCGGCGTGCCCTCGGTCTCGATCCCCTCGCGCATCGCTTCCTCCGCCTCCTGGTTGAGGACGATCAGGGTGATGCGCCGGTTCACCGCGGCCTCGGGGTTGTCCCGGTCGAAGGGGACGGTGTCGGACAGGCCCACCACGCGCGCGATCTGTTCCGGCTCGGTGCCGCCGGCGATCAGCTCGCGCCGCGCGGCGTTGGCGCGGTCGGTGGACAGTTCCCAGTTGGTGTAGTCCTCGCGCTGCAGCGGGCGGGCATCGGTGTGGCCGGTGATCGAGATCCGGTTGGGGACCTCGTTGATCAGCCCCGCGAGCTCGCGCAGGATGCCGCTGGCATGCTCCAGCGGCCGCGCGCTGGCGGTGGCGAACATCGGCCGGTTCTCGGCGTCGATGATCTGGATGCGCAGGCCTTCCGGGGTGATGTCCATCAGCAGCTGGTCCTTGAACGGCTCCAGGGCCTGACTGCGGTCGATGGCTTCTTCCAGCGCTTCCTGCAGCGATTCCAGGCGCTCGCGGTCGCGTTCCAGCAGGGTCTCGTCATCGGCATCGTCCGGTACGGGCTCCGGCGGGGCGTCGTGACGGTCCGGGAGGCCCTCGAAATCGATGATCGACGGGTCGGCGCCGGTGCCGTCGCCGATGGCCTGCGACGGGGCCATGGCCTCGCCCTCGAACGCCGACGGGTTCTGGAAGTACTCCGACAGCGCGGCGCGTTCGTCCGCCTCCAGCGCGGCCAGCAGCCAAAGCAGCAGGAAGAAGGCCATCATCGCCAGGGCGAAGTCGGCGAAGGCGACCTTCCACGAACCGCCGTGGTGGCCGCCCTGGACCACCTTCTTCTTGACGATGATCGGCTGGGTCTTGTCCTCGACGCCCATGAGCGGTGTCCGGCCGGCCTCAGGCCGCCTTCACGTGTTCCTCGAGTTCGGAGAAGCCGGGACGCACGTCGCTTTCCATGGTCTTGCGGCCGAATTCCACCGAGACCTGCGGGCTGTACCCCTGCACGTTGGCGAGGATGCAGGCCTTGATGCACTGCATGTACTTGGTGTCCTCGTGCGAGCGGGCCTCCAGCGCGGAGGCGGTAGGGCCGACGAAGCCGTAGGCCAGCAGGATCCCGAGGAAACTGCCGACCAGCGCGGCGGCCACGTTCATGCCGATGGTCTCGATGTCGCCGCCGATCGCGCCCATGGTGTTGATGATGCCGAGGATGGCCGCAACGATGCCGAAGCCGGGCAGGGCATCCGCCACCTTGTTCACCGCATGGCTGGGGCGCTCCACCTCTTCGTGGTGGGTCTCCAGATCCACGTCCATCAGGGCGTCGAGTTCGTGGGGGTTCATCGAGCCGGAGATGATCAGCCGGAGGTAGTCGGTGATGAATTCGACGGCATGGTGATTCTTCAGCACCCGCGGGTGGGCCTGGAAGAGCTCGCTGTTTTCCGGATCGTCGATGTCGACTTCGACCGCCATCAGGCCCTCTTTGCGGGCCTTGACGAACAGCTTGTACATCAGCGCCAGCAGGTCGAGGTAGTCGGCCTGCGCATATTTGCGCCCCTGCATCAGTTTGGGGATGGACTTGAAGACCGTCATCACCACGTGCGGCGGGTTGGCGATCAGGAACGCGCCCAGCGCGGCGCCGCCGATGATGATGTATTCGTAGGGCTGCCAGATGATGAAGATGTCGCCGCCGTGGGCCACGTAGCCCCCGAAGACGGCGCCCAGTACGACGAGAAAACCGAGGATGAACTTCACGCGCGCAGGTCCTGCGTTGCTATAGTCGGCCCGCCAACCTTAATCGAGAACCGCAGGCGAGGTACAGCAATGGCCCTGGATGAAACGGCGCCCTATGCCGGGCGGGCACGCAGCCTGGCAGAGACGGACTGGCCGGTACTGGGGTCCAGCGAGGCGGTTTTCGCCGACACCGACGCCCTGGTCAACCGCTCGCTGCGCGAGGTGGGGCTGTATGCCGAGCGCGATCCGGGGCTGGCGCTGCGGCTGATCCTGCGGGCCAACGCCCCGCGTCCGGGCCTCAAGCAGGAGGTGCATTCGGTACCGGACGCGATCGCCATGCTGGGCCTGCGGGCGGTGCACGAGGAGATCGAACGCGCACCAAGGGTGGAAGACATCCTCCCGGACCCGCAGCCGTACCGGCGGCGAGCGGCCCAGGCGCGCCTGGCGGCGCTGATCGTGGAGGAACTGGGACGGGTGCGCCACGACAGTGAACCGGGCGAGCTGGGGCTGGCCGCCCTGTTGAACGACCTCGGCATGCTGGCGCTGGAAATGACCGACGCGCCGGAACTGCCGGGGCTGCGCTCGATGCTGCAGCTGCGGGCGCTGCCCGACGAGGCCAGTTACGTGGCTCTGGGCTATGCCACCGACGATCTGTCGCGCGGAATGGCCGAGCACATGCACCTGCCGGAGCTGGTACGCGGTACCCTGCGCGCAGAGAACGCCGCTCACCCGCGGGCCATGGAGGTGATGGTGGCTTCGGCGGTGGCCGGCCAGATCTTCCACGGCATGGACACCCTGCGCGAGGACCGCGATCTGCGCCTGCTGGCGGGGTTGCTGGGCGAGCCCGACAAGGCGGCGGCGGACCGGCTCGGCCGGCTGATGGAGGGCTTCAACCGGGACGCCTGGCTGTATGCCATGGACGCCCTGGATCCCGCGGTGATCGCGCGCGTCTGGCGGGAGGGCTGCTCGCCGGTGCCACTGGGCCTGTTGCCGCGCGGCGACATCGCGGTCAGCGGCGAGCTCGCGCTGCAGCGCGAGCCTGACCGGCGCGTGCGCCTGCGGCGCCTGTTGCGTGCCTGCCAGTTCGGTCTGGGGCTCAACCGGGTGGTGTTCGCGGAGCTGGCGCATGACGGCGACTGGCTGCATGCGGCCGATCTCGTCGGTACTCTGCACGAGCCGGAGTTCAGCCATTTCGGCATCGGCCGCCATGACCTGGGCGCCATGGGCGCGGTACTGGAGCAGACCGATCCTGTCTGGTGGTCGCGCGATTATCCCGACACCCCGCTGCCCGGGGCAGTGGCCGGGCTGACCGGCGGCGTGGACTGCCTGCTGGCGCCGGTGCGGGAGCACGGGCGCTGCATCGGGATGATCTACGCCGACCGGCGCTCGCCGGCGCTGGCGCTGGATCCCCGGACCTTCGACGGCTTTGCCCGGCTGCTGGCGGCGGCACGGCGCTGAAGCTCAAGCCGCCCGGGCGGCGGCCGTTATCCCGTAAAACGACACTCACGCGATGAGCAAGGGGCGCGCCGGCCGGCGCGCCCGCGGAGACCGAGCAGTATGCGCGAAAACCTTCCCGTCACGGGGACCGAATACACCCTCAACGAGGGCGAGGACCTGATCTCGTCCACCGACCTGAAGGGCCGGATCCGCAACGCCAATGACGCCTTCGTGCGTGTCAGCGGTTTCGACTGGGACGAGCTGAACGGGTCGGCTCACAACATCGTGCGCCATCCCGACATGCCGGAGGCGGCCTATGCCGACATGTGGGCCACGCTGCAGTCGGACCGTGCGTGGATGGGCATCGTCAAGAATCGGCGCAAGGACGGCGACCACTACTGGGTGGATGCCTTCGTGACCCCGGCCTACGAGAACGGCCAGAAGGTGGGCTACGAATCGGTTCGTCGGGTGCCGTCGCGCGAGTATGTAGAGCGCGCGGAGAAGGTCTATGCCGCGATGAAGCGCGGGCGCCAGTTCCGGCGCCACCTCTGGGACAGCCTGCTGTTCCGGCTGCTGGGTGTCTGGGGTCTCGGCTTTGCGCTGGCGCTGGGAGTCCTGCTGGCGCCCTGGGGAGTACTGGCCCAGGGGCTGGGTCTGGCCCTGGTGTTCGCCCTGGGGGGCGCGGCCACGGTCGGGCTGATGCAGCCGCTGCAGCGCACCATGCGGGGACTGCGGCGGATCTTCGACAACCCGGCGATGGAGACCATCTACTGCGGCCGGCGCGACGGTTCGGCGACGCTGGAGCTGTTCCAGCGCTTCCACGAGGCGCGGCTGTTCACCGTGCTCGACCGCATCGAGGAGCAGTCGGGGGCGGTAAGCGACGGCGCCCGGAGCATGGCGGGTGCGGTGGAGCAGACCGCCAGCGGGGTCACCCGCCAGCAGGGCGAGATCGATCAGGTCGCCACGGCGATGAACGAGATGACCTCGACCATCCAGGAGATGGCGCAGAACTCGGCGCAGGCCGCGGACAGCGCCCATCACGCCGAGCAGGAGACCCGTTCCGGGGAGGAGGTGGTGAACGCCACCGTGGAAGCGATCAATCGCATGGCGCGCGAGGTCGAGACCACCGCAGAGAAGCTCAACCGGCTGGAGACCGACGCTGCGGAGATCGACAACATCCTCGGCGTGATCCGCGAGATCGCCGAACAGACCAACCTGCTGGCCCTGAACGCGGCCATCGAGGCGGCGCGTGCCGGCGAGCACGGACGCGGTTTCGCGGTGGTGGCCGACGAGGTCCGGCGGCTGTCGCAGCGCACCGATGAATCCACGGTGACCATTCGCCAGATGATCGAGACCTTGCAGAACGGTTCGCGCGAGGCGGTCAGTGCGATGCGCGCAAGCCAGGAACAGGCTGCGCACGGCGTGCAACAGGCGCAGTCGGCCGGCGAGTCGCTGGGGCGCATCCGCGAGGCGGTGGGGCGCATTACCGAGATGAACACCCAGATCGCCACGGCGGTGGAGGAGCAGAGCTCGGTCTCCGAAGAGATCAACCGCAACGTCACGTCCATCCACGACGTGGCCGCCGAAACCGGGACTGTGGCGGAACACGCGCGCGAGGCCAGCGCCGACATGGAACGCCTGGCCGGCGAGCTGAGATCCCTGATCCACCGTTTCGACACCCGCGCGTAGGAGGCCGGCCCTCCGGCCGATTCGGCCCCGGTGGCTCGTCGGGCCGCGATCGGCCAGGAGGCTGGCCTCCCACGATTGCATCCGCGCGTAGGAGGCCGGCCCTCTGGCCGATCCGGCGCCGGGGATTGCCCGGACGTCAAATCGGCCAGGGGGCTGGCCTCCTGCACGCGGGGCTTCCCGCCCGGTGGCGGGCGGACGTATGCTGTGGGCTGCGACGCCGCCGAGCAGAGGAGCCCCGCCGGATGCCCATCGACTGGAAGCATTACGATTCCGCCCCGTTTTTCGATGAATTGATGGAAGGCCCGGGGCAGCCACGGCCCGCGGCCCGCGCCGTGGCGGAATACCTCGCCACGCTGGACGACGACGAACTGCAGGGGCGCAAGCAGGCGGCCGACAGTGCGATCCTCGAGATGGGCATCAGCTTTACGGTGTACAGCGAGGGCGAGAACATCGACCGCGCGTGGCCGTTCGACATCATTCCCCGGGTGATCCCGCGGCGCGAATGGGAGCGGGTCGCGGCCGGGCTGGAGCAGCGGATGACCGCGCTCAATCTGCTGATCGACGACATCTACAACGAACAGCGCATCTTCCGCGACGGGGTGATCCCGCGCTACGTGCTGGAACAGTCGCGCAACTTTCGCGAGCAATGCGTCGGCATCCACCCGCCGCACGGGGTCTGGGCGCATATTTGCGGCAGCGACCTGGTGCGTGCGGGTGACGGCCAGTTTCACGTGCTGGAGGACAACCTGCGGGTACCCTCCGGGGTTTCCTACATGCTGGAGAATCGCCAGGTCACCAAGCGGGTCCTGCCCGAGCTGTTCCAGAACAGTTCGATCCTGCCGGTCGACGAATACCCGGCGCAGCTGTTCGACATGCTGGCCTCGATCTCGCCGCGCCCGCAGGACTACCCGGAGATCGCGGTGCTGACCCCGGGGATTTACAACTCCGCCTACTTCGAGCATTCCTTTCTCGCCCAGCGCATGGGGGCGGAACTGGTGGAAGGCGCCGACCTGATGGTGGGCGACGACGACTGCGTGTACATGCGCACCATCGACGGCCCCGAACGGGTGGATGTGATCTACCGCCGCATCGACGACGCTTTCCTCGACCCCGAAGCCTTCAACCCCGATTCGCTGCTGGGGGTCCCCGGCCTGATGCGCGCCTGGCGCAAGGGCAATGTCGGCCTGGCGAATGCGCCGGGGGCGGGCGTGGCGGACGACAAGGTGATGTACGCCTTCATCCCCGAGGTGATCCGTTATTACCTCGATCAGGACCCGATCATTCCCAATGTGCCGACCTGGTTGTGCTCCGACGAGGAGCATCGCAAGTACGTGCTGGAGCACCTGGACGAGCTGGTGGTGAAGCCCGCCAACGAATCGGGCGGCTACGGCATGCTGGTGGGTCCCCACGCCACCAAGAAGCAGCGCACCGAGTTCGCCAGGCTGATTCGCAAGGATCCGCGCAACTACATCGCCCAGCCCACGCTGGATCTGTCCGTGGCGCCCACGCTGTGTGGCGAAGCGATCGAGCCTCGCCATCTGGACCTGCGGCCCTTCATCCTGCAGGGGGTGCGCACCGACGTGACCGCCGGTGGCCTCACGCGGGTCGCGATGCGCAAGGGTTCGCTGGTGGTGAACTCGTCGCAGGGCGGCGGCAGCAAGGACACCTGGATCGTGGACGAGGAGGACTGAGATGCTCTCGCGAGTGGCAGAACGGGTGTACTGGATGGCGCGCTATGTCGAGCGCGCCGAGAACACCGCACGCATGGTCCGGGCCTTCAGCCTGCTGGCGCTGGACATGCCGAAATCGGCGCAGCTGTCGTGGCGGGGGCTGGTGTCGGTCACCGGCCACGACGCCGAATTCGAGGCGCATTACCAGCGCGAGGACGAGCGCAACTGCGTGAAGTTCCTGCTGGCGGATGCCGACAACCCGGGGGCGGTGCTGTCGTCGCTGCGCAAGGCGCGCGAGAACGTCCGTACCACGCGCGACCTGGTGCCCTCCGAGGCCTGGGAGGTGATGAACGAGCTGTTCCTGTTCGCGCGTGATCACATCGACCAGGGCATCACCAAGCGCGGCCGTTTCGAATTTCTGTCCGAGGTGATCGAACGCTGCCAGATGCTTACTGGCCTGTTGGCGGGCAGCATGAGCCACGATGCGGCCTACGATTTCATCCGTCTGGGGCGCAACCTGGAACGCGCGGACATGACCACCCGCCAGGTCGACGTGGGCGCCCTCAGGCTGCTCAAGCGTGAAGACGACGAGACGGCCCGGCCCTACGAGGGGCTGCTGTGGACCTCCATCCTGCGTTCGGAGGGCGGGTTTCAGATGTACCGGCTGCACGTGAGGCGGCGTATCAACGGGCCGGATGTCGTGCGTTTTCTGCTGCAGGACACCGCATTCCCCCGGGCGGTGGCGCACGCCCTGACCGAGGTCCAGGCGGCGCTGGAGCGGTTGCCGCGCAACGAGATGCCGCTGCGTCTGGTCACCCAGGCGCGCCGCCACGCCCTTAACGCGGATATCGACGAGCTGATCGGCGAGGACACCCTGCATGAATTTCTGGAGACGCTGCAGCAGGACGTGGCCGAGCTGCACGGGGCCAATGTGCGGACCTGGTTCCAGTTTCCGGAAAACGCTCCCGCGCCGGATGTCGCCTGAGACGGCCCGGGCGCTTCAGGACTTCTTCTTCGCCCGGCGACTCACGCGGGTGCCGCGGTCCTTGCGTCCGTGGCGGTGTTCCCAGTCGAAGCGAGGCAGGTCGGTGAAGGCCTTCTTGACGTTCTCGTCCCAGGCATGGGTCAGTGAGCGCAGGTATTCGTCCTCGGCCTCCAGGCAGAGGTAGTGGTCCATCTCCAGGGTGTCGCGCTCGTACACCAGAACCTCGATCGGCGGCCCTACGGTGAGGTTGGAGCGCACCGTTGAATCGATGGAGACCAGCGCGCAGCGCGCCGCGTTGCCCAGCGGGGTCTCGGCCTCGATGATGCGGTCGAGGATCGGCTTGCCGTATTTGCTCTCGCCGATCTGCAGAAAGCGGGTGTGCTGCGAGGTGGTGATGTAGTTACCCTGCGGGTAGACTAGGTAGATTGCCGGGGGCTCGCCGGCGATCTGGCCACCAATGATCAGGGTGGCGTCCGCCTTCATCCCCGACTTCGACAGCGCCTCGGAATGCTTCTCCTGCTCCTCGCGGTTGATGCGGCCGAGGTATTCCGCCGCCTCCGACATGTGGGCGACGGTCGCGAGGTTCGGTTCGGCGGCCCCTTCCTGGCCGGCTTCCTCCATTTCCCGCTGCAGGCGATTGACCACGGCCTGGGTGGTGGCGAGGTTGCCGGCGGCGAGGACCACGAACAGGCGCTGACCTTCGATCTCGAAGGTGTGCATCTTGGAGTAGGTGCTGACCTGGTCGACGCCGGCATTGGTGCGCGAATCGGAGGCGAACACCAGACCGTCGTCCAGATCGATGGCGACACAGTAGGTCATCGGGGCCATCCGGGCAGGGCGGAGTCCCGGGATACTAGGCGCCGCCGGCGGGTGCGTCAACGCGGGGCGGCCCGGCACCACCGGGCCGCCGGTCCCGCCTTCTCAGTCCTGCAGGACGCCGTTGGGTGCGTGGGCGTGCATCCAGTCGCGGACCATGTGCCCGTATTCATGGTCATCCTTGCGGATGTGATTCATCAGCCAGTCCCGCAGGGTCTCGCCGAGCTCGCTGGCTACGTCGTGGCCTTCGGCGAAATCCTGCTGATACTGACGGATCCGCTGGCTGAAAGCCTCGTGCGACTTACGATGCTGCTCCAGGTCGGGGTATTCCACGATCTCCAGCATCTCCTCCTCGAAGGCGAAGTGGGTCAGGGTGTAATCCACCACCTGATCGAGCACTTCGTGAACCTGCTCACGTGTCGCCTGGCCCTCGACGGCTTCGCACAGGCGGTTGATGTATTCGACGATGCGCTTGTGCTGGTTGTCGATGACCGGGATCCCCGTATCCAGATCGTCCGACCAGTGAACGTACGGCATGGCTCCATCTCCTGTGGTTTTATCGGTATCCCGTGCCCTCAGCGCGGCGGCCCTCCTCCGCCACACGGGAGAAACCGGGGCGTTCAGCGGCCGAAGAGCTTGCTGAACAGTCCCCGGTTGTGGGCCGTGTCGGCCCCGGTGTGCTGGCGCACGAGCTCGGCGTAATCGGCGTCGTCGTGCTTGATGTGATTGACCAGCCAGGTCTTGAGGACGGTGTGCAGTTCGCGGGCGATGTCCTCGCCGTTCTCGAACTGTTCCTTGAAGGTTTCCACCCGCCGGATGAACAGGCCGTGCACCCGCTGGTGAGCGCGCAGGAACGGGTAGCCGGCCTCCTCCATCATTTCTTCTTCGAAGGTGAAGTGCGACTGGGTGTAGTCGATTAACTGGTTGATGACGTCACCCACCTCGTCGCGATCGCTGTTCTCGATCGCGTGGTGGAGCTCGTTGATGTAGTCAACGATGCGCTTGTGCTGGTTGTCGATGACCTCGATCCCGGTGTCGAGATCGCTGGTCCATTCCATGTGTGCCATTCGTTGCTCCGGGCCACGGATTTGAGAGTGAGAATGTCGTGATGCAAGGATACGGGATGCGGACACCGTTGACAGTGATTCGGCTCATAATCATCGGGTGTTCGGGGTGTCGGGCGGCCGGGTCTGCGCGGCTACGCCGGATCCGTGTACCCTCGGGGCTTTGCGCAGGCCGTCCGCGGGAGAGGACATGACGCTGTTCTGGGTAACGCTGGTTCCGTTCGCACTGCTGTTCGTGCTCCTGGTGTTCCTGCGCCGGCCGGCGTACGAGGCCGCGCCGCTGGCGTGGCTGGCCACGCTGCTGATCGGGCTGTTCGTCTGGCAGTTGCCGGGAATGGTGGTGGCGACCAGTCTGGCCAATGCCGGGGTCGTGTTCCTGGAGGTGATGCTGATCATCACCGTGGCACTGCTGATGCTGAATGTCCTGATCCGGACCGGCCACCTCGACACTATCCAGTGCGCGATCGCGCGGATCTCGGACGACCGCCGGGTCCTGGCGATGCTGCTGGGCTGGGGCCTGGTCGGCTTTGTCGAGGGGATCGCCGGTTTCGGGACTCCGGCGGTGCTGGCTGCGCCGCTGCTGGTGTATTTCGGCCTGCCCCCGTTGAAGGCGGTGGCCATCGCCCTGATCGGCAATTCCACCGCGGTGCCGTTCGGGGCCGCGGGGACCCCGGTGGTGATCGGCTTTTCCGGGCTGGGGCTGAGCGAGGACACCATCGGGCAGGCGGTGTTCCAGACGGCGGCGATCCACGGGACCCTGGGGGTGTTCATCACGGTGTTCATTGCCTGGGTCGCGACCCTCGGCGAGGAGAAGGGCCGTTTTCGCGAGTTCATCCCGTTCGCGGTGTTCTCGGGGCTGGCCTTTGGCCTGCCGTATTTCCTGGTGGCCTGGCTGGTGGGGCCGGAACTGCCGGCGATCATTGGCGGGGTGACTGCCATGGCCCTGATTGCCTGGGCGGCGCACCGCAGCTGGTTGCTGCCGGTGCGCGGCGGTCGCGAGGCGGCCGACCCCGTGGATACGCGCGGGGTGTTACGTGGTCTGGTTCCCTTTTTCGTGATGGCCGTGGCCCTGATCCTGTCGCGTACGGTGGCGCCCCTGCGTGAATGGCTGGCGGGAGTGGAGATCGGATTTGCCGGGCTCCCGGGCGTCAGCCCGGATCAGACCCTGCAGCCGCTGTTCACTCCGTATTTCTATTTTCTGCTGGCCCTGATCACCGCGATGTTTCTGTTCCGCGTGGATCGCGCGACCCTGGGCGGGGCGGCCGTGGCGACCTGGCAGCGGGTACGCATCGCGGCGATCGTTCTGGTGTTCATCATCAGCCTGACCCAGCTGCTGCTGATCTCCGCGGACAACGGTGCCGGGCTGCCGTCCATGCCGCAGGTCCTGGGGCAGGGGCTGGCGGAACTGCTGGGCGGAGGCTTCGTGCTGTTCAGTGCCTTCGTCGGTGCCCTGGGCTCGTTCATGACCGGCAGTGCCACGGTCTCCAACCTGCTGTTCACCGGGCTGCAGGTGGATACCGCGAAGGCGCTGGGGCTGGCGGTCCCGTCGATCCTGGCCCTGCAGCTGATCGGCGCCGGCGTGGGCAACATGATTTCGCTGCAGAACATTGCGATGGCCGCCGGGGCGGCGGGGCTGGAAGCCCGCGAGGGGCAGGTGATCCGCGAGACGATCATCCCCGTGCTGGTGGTGTGTACCAGCGCCGGGCTGCTGATGCTGGTGTGGTGAGCCGCCCCCGGGACGGGGGCGGCGGGATGCGTGGACCGGCTCAGTACAGGAAGTCCGGGAGGTGCTTGCGCAGGTCGGCGGGCTTCTCGACCTTGGTGACGTTCTTGGCGATCTCCGCGGTAACCGTCTGGGCCACCTGCCGGTCCAGGAGTTCGCGCAGGGCACCCAGGAAGGAGGGCGCGGCCACGATCACCAGATGCTGAAAACTGCCCGCGTGGTGAGCCTCGCGCAGGCGCTCGGCGAGCTGACGGGCGAAACGGTCGCGTTCCTGAACACCGGGATCGGTGGGGTCCTGCATCGCATGGCGGCCATCCCCGCCCGTGCTGCCCCAGCTGCGTCCGGGCCGGTCGGAGACCAGGTCCTGATTGTGGGCCCGGGATTCGCTGTGACTGAGGGCCTCGACATCCTGCATGTTGCTGCAGGCCCGGCCTTCACAACTCAGGATGCGCGCGCGGGCGGCATCGGCAACCACGATCCAGACGTTGTTCATGCATTTCCTCCCGTAGATTGACGTGGCGGGTGCCAGCGGTGGCCCGGGGCGCATCCCGGGCCCGCGGGTCGGCCCAACTCAGGAGTGTAGATGCCGGCACGGTCCTTCGGGTGGTGAGTTCGCCGCGTGCGTGATCCGGATCACTCGACCGAGGCCGGGGCCTGCGTCGGCGTACAGGCGGCCAGAGGGGCGGGCATGGCCAGGCCGTAGCCCTGGCCGTAGGGGATGCCCAGGGCGCGCAGGTGGTTGCCGATATGTTCGTTCTCGACATGTTCGGCGATGGTGGTCAGGCCGACGATGCCGCTGATGTCATGGATGGCGCGTACCATGGCGAGGTCGATGGGGTCGTGCTCGATGTCCTTGACGAAGCTGCCGTCCACCTTGAGAAAGTCCACCGGCAGGTTCTTCAGGTAGGCGAAGGAGGACAGGCCGCTGCCGAAATCGTCCAGCGCGAACAGGCAGCCTTCGCCACGCAGCTCCTGCATGAACCGGGCGGTGCGGGTCAGGTTGCCGACGGCGGCGGTTTCGGTGATCTCGAAGCACAGGCGGTGGCCGGGAATGCCGGCCGAGCGTACCCGTTCCAGCAGGAACTCGGGGAAGGCCTCGCTGTTGAGGGCGGTGCCGGAGATGTTGATCCCGATGACCGGCAGTTCGGCCCCGCGGGCCTGGCAGTCCTGCATCCATTCCAGTGCGGTTTCCACCACCCAGCGATCCAGCTGGCACATCAGATCGTATCGCTCGGCCGCCGGGATGAAGGTCCCCGGGGGAACCGGGTTGCCGTGTTCGTCGCGCAGCCGGAGCAGGAGCTCCTGGTAGGCGGGTGGTCCGTCGCCCAGTGCGAGCACCGGCTGAGCCCAGAGTTCGAATTCCCCGCGTTCGATCGCCTGGGGGATGCGGCTGACCCAGTGCATCTCGCCTGCGCGATCGGCCAGATCGACATCCTGCGGGGTGTAGACGCGGACCTGATTGCGTCCCGAATCCTTGGCCGCGTAGCAGGCGGTGTCGGCGTGGCGCAGCAGCTGCTGGGTGGACTCCGATTCGCCGTCCACCGGCACGACGCCCAGGCTGGCCGACAGGGCAAAGACGTTGTCTTCCCAGAAGAAGCGCATGCCGGCGATCTCGCTGGCGATGCCCACGGCCATCTGGCTGCCCTGCTCGATGTCGCAGTCCTGCATCAGGATGCCGAATTCGTCGCCGCCCAGACGCGCGAGGTGGTCCTGCGGCCGCATGATGCTGCGCAGCATGCCCGCGATCTGGCGCAGCATCTCGTCGCCGGCCTGGTGGCCGCGGGTGTCGTTAATCAGCTTGAACTGGTCGAGATCGAGATAGCACAGCACATGCGGGCGTCCGTCGCTGCGGGCGCCGTGCAGGGCATCCTCGATCAGCCGCTCGAAACGTCGCCGGTTGATCAGGCCGGTCAGGTCGTCGTGCGAACTGTAGTAGGCCATGTGCTGCAGGGCGTCGCGGACTTCGGACACGTCGCGCAGGACGATGACGTGCCCGCGTGCAGTGCCGTCGGTGTCCTGCACCGGGGTGACGGTCAGCTGGACCGGCAGGCGGGTCCCGTCGGAGCGCCGGAGGACCTGCTCGTCGGCGCCGGCGCCGCGCTCGCTGGCCGGGGGGGCGGCCCCGGGGGGCAGCGGGTCCAGGGGGCGGCCAGTGTTTTCGTCTTCCAGCTGCAGCACCCGTTCGAGCGGCTGTTCGGTCAGTTCTTCGACCGGCTGGTGCAGCAGTCGGGCGGCCATCGGATTGGCGTAGTCGATCCGACCGGTGGTGTCCACGGTCAGCACGCCGTCGCCAATGGAGGCCAGGGTGGTCTGCGCGCGGCGCTGTTCACGCGCGTGGCGGGCACGCTGCTCTTCGATGATCGCCTGCTGATGCCGGCGTTCCAGGCGCATGCCCAGCCATTCGGCACACAGCCCGAGGAAGCCGCGGACCACCGGGTCGGGCGGGCGGCGGGTGCGGTGGCCGCGGCGACAGGCGGCCAGGACCACGGGCTCCGGGAGATCGATCGGCACTCGCACGAGGTCCACCCGTCCGGCCGCCGGCAGCTCCAGTTCCTGTCCGGGGACGCTCCGGGGAACCGGTTCTACGACGCCGCGCGTGCACAGCGCGGTGGCCCGCTCCTCGATCAGACAGGCCGGGCGCTGCGGATCGCGCGCCCAGTGGGCCAGACGCTCGATGCCCGTGTCGCCTTGCCGGAACAGCGCGATCTCGTCACTGTCCAGCTCGCCGGCTGCGGCCTCCAGAAGACGGTGGAAGGCGCGGGCGTCGTCCTCCGCTTCCGGCTCGCGGGTCCCGGCCGTCACCGCCGCGAAGGCACGCAGCACGTGGGTGTGCGACGCGAGCACGCGGATGCGCGCGAGCATGATGCCGAACAGCAGCCCGACCGCCGACGGGATGACGAACAGCTGCGGCGGGAAGCCTTCGACCGCGTAGACGAAGCGCACCTGGACTACCGCCAGCACGGCGACGATCGCCACGGCCAGCGCCGTATAGCGCAGATAGATCGGCCAGGTGTCCCGCCAATCCGGATGCTTTTGCATGTTTTCCCCCTGAACGGACCGCGCGGCTTTTTTGTGCTCTGGCGGCCCCTCCTTTGATCGCCGCATACGCTACACCGCCGGGCGCGGCGGGTACAGTCCGGCGGGCGCCGGATCGCAGGGCCGTCCGGGTGTGGGATACTGGCGGTATCAAGCGACCGCCGGGGGCGAGGATGACGACCGCGCTGACCTGGATCGGCGTGCTGCTGTGCCTGTCGCAGTCGGCGATCCTTTCGGGACTCAACCTGGGGCTGTTCGCCCGCAGCAAGCTGGAACTCAAGGTGGAGGCCAGCAAGGGGGACGCCCGGGCGCAGCGGGTCCTGCACCTGCGCGAGGATTCCAACTTCGCGCTGGTGACCATCCTGTGGGGCAACGTGGGCGTCAACGTGCTGCTGGCGCTGCTCTCCGGCTCGGTGATGGGCGGCGTGGCGGCGTTCCTGTTCTCCACGGTGGTGATCACCATCTTCGCCGAGATCATCCCGCAGTCGTACTTTTCCCGCCACGCCCTGCGCGTGGCCTCGGTGCTGTACCCGGTACTGCGTTTCTATCAGTTCCTGATGTATCCGGTCGCGCGGCCTACGGCCTGGGTACTGGACCGCTGGCTGGGCGGGGAGGAGATCCGCTATTTCCCGGAACGCGACCTGCACCAGGTGCTGGATCTGCACATGCGTTCGGGCGAGAGCGAGATCGCGCGGGTGGAAGGGCGCGGGGCGCGGAACTTTCTCGAGCTGGATGACATCGCCGTGCGCCACGAGGGCGAGCCGGTGGATCCGGCCAGCATCCTGACTCTGGAGTTCGACGGGGACCGGCCGCGGTTTCCGCACATCGAACCGCGGGTGGACGACCCGTTCCTGCGCAGCATCAACCGGGCGGCCTGCTCCTGGGTCATCCTCACCGACTCGACCGGCGAGCCACGCCGGGTGCTGCGCGCTGCGGATTTCACCCGCGAGGCCCTGTTCGCGCCCGAGAGATTCGATCCGCTGCACCATTGCCTGCATCCGGTGGTGGTGCGCGACGGCAACCGGCGGCTGGGCGGATTGATCCCGCATTTTCGCGTGCGTCCGGCGCACGAGGGGGACACCGTGCTGGGCGAGGACGTGATCCTGCTGTGGGGGGAGCACCGGCGCATCCTCAGTGGCAGCGATATCCTCGGCCGGCTGCTGCGGGGCGTGGCGCGCGCTACGCCGGAGTGATCGCCCGGGAGGCGCGGGGCGGCCCGGTTCAGTCCTTGCCCGGGTCCTTCAGACGTTCGGCGAGGTCGGCGAAGGGGTTCCAGGTGGCGCCCCCGGACGCCGCAGCGCCGGTCCCCCCGGCGGACGGCCCCGCCGCGCGCGCCTCGCCATGGCGCTGGTGTTCGTTGTCGTGGCAGTACAGGCACAGCAGTTCCCAGTTGCTGCCATCCGGCGGGTTGTTATCGTGGTTGTGGTCGCGGTGGTGGACCGTGAGTTCGTGCACGTTGGCGCGGGTGAACTCGCGTCCGCAGCGTCCGCAGACCCAGGGGTACATGCCCAGGGCGCGCTCGCGGTAGCCGCGCTCGCGCTCCTGACGCTCGCGCTGGGTGCGCGCGACCAGTTCGTCCAGGCGCTTCGAATCGCTCATGCCCCGAGGATAGCTCAGTCGCGCGAGCGCGGGGGTGGTAGCAGGAATTCCGCCGGGTGGCGCCGCAGGTGGCGGCCGTAAGCGCGCAGCAGCCGCGCCGGGGAGCCGATGCGCACGCCGCGGGCGCGCAGCGCCACGTACAGTGCCAGGCCGAAGCTCACCCACAGGTTGATCGCGCCGATCAGCAGCACGAACGCCAGGAACAGCCCGAACGTGGTCAGGGCGAGTCCCTCGGTCACCGTGACGTAGCCCAGATTGGCCGACGCGAACGCCACGTGCTGGATATCCAGCGGCAGCCCGGTGAGATAACCGACATAGCCGGTCGCCCCCAGCAGGGCCCCGAACACCATGTTGCCGAGCACGGCGCCATAGTGGTAGCCGACCCAGTTCGCCAGGCCGTGGCGCGCCCGCTGCGGCAGCAGGCGCCGCAGCAGCGGGTGTTCGCGCAGGCGCCCGGGCAGGTCGAGATAGGCGCAGCGGTTGTCCAGCCAGCCGGCCACCAGCCCGGAGACGAACAGCCACACCCCGGCGATGGCCGCGAACAGCAGGGCCAGCCCGGCGACCGGGCGCAGACCGTCCAGCAGATAGCCGGCCTTCGTGCTGTCCAGCACCGGCTGTTCGAAGACCGACAGCGCGAACAGGCCGATGAACAGGGCCATCGGCAGCGCCACGCCCACGTTGCCGAGGATGGCGGCGAACTGCGAACGTCCCACCCGGACCAGCAGATCGGCCAGTTTCGACGGGTCGGCGGTGCCGCGTTCGGTCTGTTCAATGGCCGCGGCCATGCGCGCCGCGGTCATCGCGGGCTGTTTGGTGGCCACCGTGAGGTGCAGCATGTGGATCAGTACGAAGCCCAGGCCGTAGTTGAGGCTGGACCAGAATGCGTACCAGCCTTCCGACAGTCCGAGGTGGCCGATCTGGATCTTGATCAGGGCCATCAACGCGATGATGACCCCGGCTCCGGCGCCGGACCCGAGCATGCCGAAGTATTCCTGGCGTCCCCGGGTGATGTATTTCTCCCCGGTGTCGGAGACGTGCTGGGTCACGCTGCGCGAGACCTGGCGGATGTTGTCCTGCCAAAGGGCGCGCACGCCGTGGCGCCGGGCGCTGGTGGTCACCAGCTCGCGGAACAGGCCGACGCCGCTGGCCCGGGTGGTCGCGGCGTCTTCGGGCTCGAGCAGATCCAGCAGCTTGTGGATGCGCGCCAGCGTCTGGTTCAGCCGCTCCAGCAGGTGCGTCAGCGACAGGCTGTTGCCACGGCTGTGCGACAGCGTGCGCAGCTTCTCGATCTGCTCGGCGCACTGCTCCAGCAGGACCCGCGCATGGCGGTCGTCACGGCGCTCGCGGGTCGGGTCCTGCAGCCAGGCGCGGTACTCGCGCACGTAGGCCGCGATCTCGCGTTCCTGCGCCACGAAGGCCGAATTGCGCTCGGCGATCGACGGATCCAGACGCAGGAGTTCGGGTTCCAGCTCCTCTGCCGCGATCCAGATCGAGAGCATTTCCAGGGCGTAGAGGATCTCCTCGCGGGCCCGGTCGACGACTGCGGGATGCTCGCCGGAGAGGCAGCCCAGCGCGCTCAGCAGGCGCAGCCAGGCATCGTCCGGCAGGCGTGCCACCCAGACCGCGTCGTCCGGATCGTGGAATACGTGATAGAGCACGTCGCGCAGGTCTGCGCGGTCCATCGGCGACGGGTTGATGCGCTCGTACAGCAGTTCCGCGGCCTCGCGGAAGAACCCGCGCCGCGAGAACAGACCGGCCCCGGTATACAGGGTCAGGTGGCGCGCATCCTCCAGGCCACTTTCCAGCCGCTGGCGCAGCCGCTCGCGCAGGGCCGGCCGCTCCTGCAGGGCCAGCACCAGGGACTCCAGGCGCGCGATGACCGGAGCGACGTTCTGCGGATCCTTCGGGCGCAGCCATTCGACCAGGCGCCGGAGGATCTCCGCCAGGTCGATGTCGGGGTCGTTTTCGAGAGCGGTCAGCAGGTCTGCGGGGTCATCGGCTTGCGACATGGTATTCGGGCTGGGTTCCGGATGATGGCGCGAAGCTTATCATTCGTTCTCGGTGACCGCGTGCCCGCGGATTTGATCGGCGTCGCCCCGCAGTCCAGAATACGCCCCCTGCGGCCGGCCCCGGCGACCTTCCCGACGAAATCGATGATCAAGCTCCGTACCTACGTCTACATGGACTCCCTGCAGCCGCAGCTGGCGGCCTACATGGCGACCGTCTCGCAGGGATTCCCGCCGGTGCCGGGAGACTCCTGCCTGTGGGTGGAGGTCTCGCCGGGCATGGCCGTGCACCGCCTGACCGACATCGCGCTCAAGTCCACCCGCGTGCACCTGTCGCAGCAGGTGGTGGAACGCGAATACGGCTCCATGGTGGTGCACCAGCGCGACGACTCCGACGTGCAGGAGGCCGGGCGCGTGCTGCTCTCGCGCATGGGGGCCGAGGTCTCCGACCGCCAGCAGTGCAACATCCCGTGGCAGGAGATCATCCGCGGGATGTCGCCCGACCACACGGTGCTGATCAACCGCCAGAACCGTCGCGGTTCGATGATTCTGCCGGAACAGAGCATGTTCATCCTCGAGGCCGAGCCGGCGGGCTACATCATCTATGCCGCCAACCAGGCGCTGAAGGCCGCGCACGTGACCCTGATCGACGTCAGTGCGGTGGGGGCCTTCGGCCGTCTGATCCTGGCCGGCAGCGAGGCCGACATCGACGAAGCCGCGCGCGCCGCCAGCGCCGCCCTGGAACGCCCTGCGGGAACCTGAGCGCCATGCATCGCGAACAGCTGCTGCATCTGCTGCAACGTCACCAGGCCCCGTTCATCGAGGAGGCGGGCTTTCGCCGCCGCGCGCTGGATTTCGTCCGTCGGCACCCCGACTGCTTCAACTGCGATCTGCTGCCGGCGCATGTTACCGGTTCCGCCTGGGTGCTCAGCCCCGACCGCGAGCGGGCGCTGATGCTGCTGCACGGCAAGCACAACCGCTGGTTCCAGCCCGGCGGCCACGCGGACGGTCAGGCCGACATCCTGCAGGTGGCCCTGCGCGAGGTGCACGAGGAGACCGGGCTGGCGCGCGAGCACATCCGTCTGGTCGCCGAAGACGTCTTCGATCTGGATATCCACACCATCCCCGGCAGCCCCGAGTTCCCGCAGCACGATCACATCGACGTGCGCTTTCTGGTGGAAATCGACGACCGTCTGGAGATCCCCGGCAGCCACGAATCGCACGCCGTGCTGTGGGTCCCGCTGCAGCATGTCTCGCGCTACAACAACAACCGCTCCTGCTGGCGCATGGTGGAAAAGAGCCGGCGCCTGCGCACCGCCGAGCATGTCGGCGACCCGGTGCCGGCCCACCGGGTACCGGGTCCGGGGTACTGATTCGCTGATTCGCGGCCAGGGACGCTCCTACGACGCCTGTAGACCCCATGGATCGCATCGCAATCCATGATGTCTTCGGGATCGGCCACTATCTGCGGCAAAAAAGACCCTAGTGGCGATGCGATCCATATCAGGAGCCTGCTTGCAGGCGAACGGCCAGGGTTGCCCCGATGCCTGTGGGAGCCTGCTTGCAGGCGAACAGGACCGGGCCGGCCCGCATGTTCAGAACCGGCGGGCGCCATGCCCGGGCAGGGGCACCGCCTCCACGTGCACATGCACGTTGCGCAGCTCCAGCGGCCCGTCGGAATCCACCCGGCGGGTCTCGCCCCGGCGCCAGCCGGAGCGCCACGGCAGGCGGGCCGCGCCGTACTCGTTGCGGCCACGGGACGGCAAATCCAGCAGCAGCAGACCTTCGCGGTAGGCGACCTTCATCTCCCCCGAACGTCGTTCGCCGTGGACCTCCACCGTGCGTGTCTCGCCATCCGCCAGGGTGAAGGCCAGCGGGGCATAGCGCCGTTCGCGGCCGCCGATGCGCATCCGCCCGCGCTCCAGGCTCACGCGGATCAGGTCACCGAAGTGCCCCTCCTCGCCGCGGTGTATGCGGTCGATGCGCGCCTGGCGTTCCGCCCGCTCGCGCGCCTCGATCTTCTGCTGCTCGCGCCGGGTCTGTTCGCGCTCCTTCTGCACCGACTCCCAGGCGCGCATCGCCTCCAGGCGTTCGGATTCGCTCATCTGCTCCCAGTGTTCCTCCGGCACGCCGTAGATGCGCGGGGCACAGGCGGCCAGCATCAGGGCCAGGCCCAGCACGGCGGAAACCAGGGCGAAGCGGGCAACGGATCGGGTCATGGTCATGGCGGCAATCCCTGTCGGATGGAACACGATGGCCGCCGGGGCGGCCCTGTCAGTCTATCGTGCCGGGGCTGCCTGAGTGGCGGCTGAACGGCCATGCCCGTGCTTGACCGCTGCCGCGGGGTCTTGAGCTGGCGCTGCGGAGTCCGGGGCTTTCGGCTGCCGCCGGGGGGTGCGCTCTCTCGCGAGCGCGCCGCGAGGTCCTTTCTTGCTTGCCCAAGAAAGGACCCAAAGAAGGGCACCCGGAGCTCGCCCGGGAACCTTGCTCCGGGCACCTCGCGCCGGCGGCGCCGAACTCGCGAAGCTGCGCTTCGCTCAGACATCCGGCGCCTTGTTTCCGGCGCGAGGCACCCTCCGCAAGGGGCTCGCAACGGGAGGGGGTAAACCGGAGGCGTTCCGGCCATTGGTGCCCGGGTCCCGGCCCGCTTCATCGCGGGGCGCTCGAATCGTGCGTTTCCTGGTTCCTGATGCAAGGGCGGCCCGGTGCACCAACGGGTTCAAGCTTTGGTACGGGCCCTTCGCAGAGCTCATTTCCGTCCATCCTTGCAAAGGAATCGCGTGCGGGCAGGGGCCGGACCCACCCCCAAGCCCTGATGGAAGAAGGTCATGCGGCTCGGCAGGGCATGCCCATGGCCCTACCCGGGCACCCTCCCGGTGCCGGGTGTGCAAAGGTGGCTGTGGGAGGCGAGCCCTCTCGCCGATCCGGCATGATCGGTCGCCAACGATCCTGTTCTCGGCCGGGCCGTTCACAGCCGCGGCCTGCCCGCCTGGCGGAAAAGGAACGGGCGGTGGGCCGGCGGCCCCGTTTGCCGCACCGAGCGCAGAGGTCGGGTGCGGGAGAAAAGGCGCTGCTTGTCTGAGCGAAGCGCAGCTTCGCGAGTTCAGCGCCGCCCGCGCCCGGCCTCGGAGCGAGGGAATCCCGGGCCGCGTCAGCGGACCGGGATGCGGCAGTCGGGGTGACTTCTTTGGGTCCTTTCTTGTTCACACAAGAAAGGACCTCGCGGCGCGCTCGCGAGAGAGCGC